>NZ_JBMVFV010000014.1:0-88723 GCF_049538395.1 Micromonospora sp. AB353
GGGCTGGCGGCATGACGTCCGGGTCGGAGCGGGCACGGGGCCACTCCGGCCCGGACGTCACCGCACGCGCGTGTCAGCGGCCCGGCCGGCTGGTCGCGCTCGTCAGCGGCCCGGCTCGCCGGCCTGCGTGCCCGGCTGGTCGCGGGCGATGGTGCGGCTGCGGCCCCGGAACTCGGCCACCACCTCGTCGCCGCGCCGCACCGTCACGTCGTAGATGCCGCTGCGGCCCTGCCGGACCCGTTCGGTGGCGTACGCCTCCAGCAGGTCGCCCTCGCGTACCGGGCGCAGGAAGCTGATCTCGCCGCCGGCCGCCACCGTCGCCGGGCCGTGGCTGTTGCACGCCAACGCGAACGCGGTGTCGGCGAGCAGGAACACGAAGCCGCCGTGCCCGATCGCGTGCCCGTTGAGCATCGACGGGGTGACCCGCATCCGGGCCACCGCCGCGCCGTCACCGGCCGACACCAGCTCGATGCCCAGCCCCTTGGACGCCACGTCGGCGTCGAACATGTCGTGCGCCGCGGTACGGCCGCCGTCACCGCTCATCTCAGGACTCCCGCCGCTGGTCGACGATGCGGCGCATCTTGCCCATCGAGCGTTCCACCCCGTCCGGCTCGATCACCCGTACCGCCACCGAGACGCCGATGGTGTTCTTGACCTGCTCGACCAGCGTGGCGCCGGCCCGCTCGGCCTCGTCGGCGGCGGCGCCCGCGCGCCGCTCCACGTGCACGGTGAGCGTGTCGAGCCGGCCCCGCCGGTCGAGCACGCACTGGAAGTGCGGCGACAGGGCCGGGGTACGCAGGATCAGCTCCTCGATCTGCGTCGGGAAGACGTTCACCCCCCGGACGATCATCATGTCGTCGGTCCGCCCGGTGATCTTCTCGATCCGCCGCATCGGGCGGGCGGTGCCGGGGAGCAGCCGGGTCAGGTCGCGGGTGCGGTAGCGGACCACCGGCATGGCCTCCTTGGTCAGCGAGGTCAGCACCAGCTCACCCCGCTCCCCGTCGGGCAGCACCTCCCCGGTGACCGGGTCGATGATCTCCGGGTAGAAGTGGTCCTCCCACAGGTGCAGGCCGTCCTTGGTCTCCACGCACTCGACCGCCACCCCCGGACCCATCACCTCGGACAGGCCGTAGATGTCCAGCGCGTGCATGTCGAGGCGCTGCTCCAGCTCGCGGCGCATGTCCTCGGTCCACGGCTCGGCGCCGAAGACGCCCACCCGCAGCGAGGTGGCACGCGGGTCGACGCCCTGGCGTTCCATCTCGTCCACGATGGCGAGCATGTAGCTCGGGGTCACCATGATGACCTCCGGTTCGAGGTCGCGGATCAGCATGACCTGGCGCTCGGTCATCCCGCCGGAGACCGGGACGACGGTGCAGCCCAGCTCCTCGGCGCCGTAGTGCGCGCCGAGCCCGCCGGTGAACAGCCCGTAGCCGTACGCGACGTGCACCCGGTCGCCGCGGCGGCCCCCGGCGGCGCGGATCGAGCGGGCCATGAGCGTCGCCCAGGTGTCCAGGTCGGCGCGGGTGTAGCCGACCACTGTGGGACGGCCGGTGGTGCCGGAGGAGGCGTGCAGCCGGGCGACCCGCTCGCGGGGCACCGCGAACATGCCGAACGGGTAGTTCTCCCGCAGCTCCGCCTTCGTGGTGAACGGGAAGCGGGCCAGGTCGGCCAGCTCACGCAGGTCGCCGGGGTGGGCGCCGAGCGCGTCGAACGCGCGCCGGTAGTGGGGCACGTCGTCGTACGCGTGCCGCAGCGAGTGCCGCAGCCGGTCCAGTTGCAGCGCGCGCAGCTCGTCGACGCCGATCCGCTCGACGGGATCCAGCTCGTCCGGACGGGGCGTGCGCTCCTCCACGGTGACCTCCTGGCACGACGGGCCCGGACGCCGCGCGCCGGGCGCTGCGCCCACCGTACGCCCGCCACCCCTTCTCCCTCCCCCACCCCCTTCCCCGCGATCTTGCACGTGCTGCCCCTCGGGTGTCCGCTTCGCGCGCTGCGCCGGGGCCGAACCGCAAGATCGCCGAGAGCGGGGGGGCGGGGGCGGGGTTATGCTCTCGGGTGCTGGTGGGAGGTGTCGTGTCGGATCCCCGGGTCGATCCGGATGTCGACCTGCGCGTACCCGTGGACCGGTCGGAACTGTCCGCGCACCCGGCGGCCGTGCTCGGCGTGATCGCCGCCGGTGGCGTGCTCGGCGCGCTGGCCCGGGCCGGCACCCAGGCTGCGGTGCCGCAGCAGCCCGGCGCGTTCCCGTGGGCCACGTTCGCCGTCAACGTCGTCGGATGCCTGCTCATCGGCGTGCTGATGGCGGTGCTCGCCGCCCGCCCGGCGCACCCGCTGACCCGCCCGTTCCTCGGGGTCGGCGTGCTCGGCGGGTTCACCACGTTCTCCGCGTACGCGGTCGACGCGCAGCGGCTGCTGGCCGACGGCGCGGCCGGTACGGCGGGCGTCTACCTGGCCGCGACGGTGCTCGGCGCGCTGGCGGCGGTCGCCACCGGGGACACGGTGACCGCCCGGCTGCTGCCCGCCCGGGACGGGAGCCGACGGTGACCGTGCTGCTGATCGCGCTCGGCGCCGCGATCGGCGCGCCGCTGCGCTACCTGACCGACCGGGCGGTGCAGGCCCGGCACGGCGCACCGTTCCCGTGGGGCACGCTGACCGTCAACGTGGCCGGGTCGCTGCTGCTCGGCGGCCTGCTCGCGGCACCCGTCGACCCGGGCGTGACGGCGCTGGCCGGCACCGGCTTCTGCGGCGCGCTGACCACCTGGTCCACGCTGAGCTACGAGACGCTGCGCCTGGCCCGCACCGGGAAGCGCCGCCTCGCGTACGCGAATGTGGCACTCAGTGTCGTGGCGGGCCTGGGCGCGGCGTTCCTCGGCTACGCCCTCGTCACCGCGCTGACCGCCTGACCGCGCCGGTCGGACGGTCAGCGGGCCCGGCGTTCCGGGTGGGCCCGGTTCCACGCGCGCATCCGCTCCGGGTAGCCGGTGCGGGCCGCCTCGTACAGCGGCACCGCGTGCTTCTGGGCGATCCGGCCGGCGACGCGGGGCGAGCCGGTACGGCGGCGGATCCACTCGCCGTCGTGCGCGATGGCGACGACTGTGGTGTCGGTGGCTGTGGTCTCCGGTTCCAGGTAGAACTCGACCCCGCGCCGGCTGGTGACGAACGCCTCCAGCTGCGCCAGGTCCTCCTTGGTCGCCTCGCGGTCGAGCTTCGTGGGCGTCGTCGGGTCGGCGGCCCGGCGGCTGAACCAGCCCATGCCCGCCTCCTCTCCTCGGCGTTCGCTCCAGTGCAGCACGCTCGCCTGGCAGGCGGCTGGGAGCGCGGTGGGAGTCGGCTGGACCGGCTCAGCCGACCTTCGCCGCCGGGGCGCCGGCCTGCGCGTCCGGCGCGGCGGGACGCTCCCGCAGCACCGGCACCAGCGCGAGCGTGGGCAGCAGGAGCAGCGGCACCACGCCGAGCGCGGACAGCACGCCGAAGTGGTCGCCGAGGAAGCCGAGCAGCGGCGGCCCGGCCAGGAAGGCGGTGTAGCCGATCACGGCGACCACGCTCACCCGGGCCGGGGCCTTGTCCTCGTCGTCGGCGGCGGCGCTCATCCCCACCGGGAAGCCGAGTGAGGCGCCGAGTCCCCACAGCGCGACGCCGGCCACGGCGAGCGGGCCGGACCCGGCCAGCACGGCGAGTGCGGCGCCGGCGGACGCCGTCGCGATGGTCGCGTACAGCACCGGCACCCGCCCCCACCTGTCGATGGCGACGGTGCCGACGGTGCGGCCGAGCGTCATGCCCACCACGAACACGCCGAACACGGCGGCGCCGACGGCCTCGTCGACCCCGTACCCGTCCACGAACGCCACCGCGAGCCAGTCGTTGGCGCTGCCCTCGGTGAACGCCATGACCAGCACGAGCAGCCCGACCAGCAGCGTGCGGGGCTCACGCCAGGCGGCCAGCAGCGCCCGCCGCCGGGCCGCCGGCTCCCCGTCGCCGGCCGCCTCGGCCGGCGCGGCGAGGAACGCCCGGGCGCCGAGCAGCGTGCCGGCCAGGACCAGCACGGACAGGACCGGCAGGTGCACCCCGACGGGTACGCCGAGCCGGGCGGCGCCGGCGCCCAGCCCGGCCCCGGCCACCGAGCCGAGGCTCCAGGCGGCGTGGAACCGGGGCAGGATGGTGTAGCCGAGGCGCTTCTCCACCGCGGCGCCCTCGACGTTCATCGCCACGTCGCACATGCCGGAGCCGAAGCCGAACGCGGCGAGCCCGAACCCGACGCCGACGACCGATCCGGCCAGGCCGGCGGCGAGACCGGCCCCGGTCAGGCCGAGCGTGACGAGCACCACCGACACGGCGACCGTGCGCGCGGGCCCGAGACGCTGGGTGACCAGGCCGGCGGTCGGCATGGCCAGCAGCGAGCCGGCCGACACGCAGAGCAGCAGCAGTCCGAGCCGGCTCGGACTGAGGTCGAGCGCCTCGCGGGCGGCCGGAACCCGGGAGAACCAGCTCGCCACCGCGAGCCCGTTGAGGGCGAAGACGACGGCGACGCCGTTGCGGGCGGTCAGCACCGCCCGGGGCGCCGGTGGCCGCTTCCCGGCCGGTGCGTCGATGGTCCTGCTCACGGTGCGGTGGTCCCTTCCCCCGTCTGGTTCCCGACGACAATCGCACACCTGAGAGCGCTACCACCACAAGCGCCGCCACCCCTTACCCCATCCCGGGCCGGAGGGGCATGATGCGGACATGGGAACGCCGACCGCACGCCCCGCCACACTCGACGACGTGGCCCGCGACGCCGGGGTGTCCCGGGCCACCGCCTCCCGGGTGCTCGGCGGCTACGGGTTCACCTCGGCGGACGCCCGCGCCCGGGTACACGCCGCCGCCGAGCGCCTCGGCTACGTACCGGACCTGGCGGCCCGGTCGCTGGTGCGCGGAGCAGGCGTACGCCTGGTGGTGGCGGTGGTGGGCCGCGACGACACGGTGCTGGACGACCCGTACGTGCACCGGGTGGTGGGCGCGGCGTCGCGGGTGGGCGCGCCGCACGGCATCGGGGTGGCGCTGGAGTGGCTGCCGCTGGCCGACCCGTCGGGGCTGACCCGGCTCGGCGCGGACCGGGGCGTGTGCGGCGTGATCCTGGTCAACACGACCCAGGCCGCGCTGGACGCGGTGCCACCGAGGCTGCGCGGCCGCGTCGTCTCGATCGGTCAGGGCTCGCCGGCGGTGCCCTCGTTCGACGTCGACAACGCCGGCGGCGCCGGCGAGGTGCTGCGCCACCTGTACGCCACCGGCCGCCGCCGCATCGTCATGGTCACCGGGCCGCGCTGGCTGAGCTGCGCCGAGCGCTCGGTGACCACGTACCGGGAGCTGATGCGGGAGTCGGGGTCGCCGGAGCGCCTCGTCACCGGCGACTTCACCGCCGCGCGGGGCGGCCGGGCGGCGCTGGAGGCGCTGCACCGGTGGCCGGACGCCGACGCGGTCTACGCGGCCAGCGACGCCACCGCGTTCGGCGTGATCGCCGCGCTGCGCGGGCGCGGCGTGCGGGTGCCGCACGACGTGGCGGTGGCCGGGTTCGACGACCTGCCGTACGCGGCGATCAGCAGCCCGCCGCTGACCACCGCCACCCACCCGGTGGACCGGATCGCGGCCGCCGCGGCCACTGCCGTGCTGACGCGCGCGCCGGTCGCCCCGAGCACCGCGTTCCCGTCGACGCTTGTCGCCCGGGAGAGTGCCTGAGCGCCGGTCAGTGCCCGGCGGCTGCGGCGTCCACGCGGTCCGGGATCGTCTCGTCGTCGCCGGCGTCCACGGCGCGCAGCAGGTCGACGGCGGTGTCGCGGACCTGACCGGTGACCATCGCCAGGGGCAGCGTGGCGTCGCCGGTGAACAGCCGTACGGCGCTGCGGACGGCGTCCAGCGCGTCACCCAGCTCGGCCGGGACGGGCGTACCGCCCGGGTGAGCGTGACCGCGACGCGCACGAGCGCGCGCCGACGGTCACGCCGGCTCGCGGTCGCTGTCATCGCTTCCCTTCCGGTCCGCCTACATCAGGGGCGTCCGGTGGCCGGGCGGTTCACGCTGCGGTGACGCGTTACGGGCCGGTCGGCCCTGGCCGCCGCCGGGCGGACGTCCGTCAATGGGTACGGGAGAAGGAGGGGTCCGATGGGCGGGGTCATGACGTGGATGTACCGGGGCGGCCGGCCGAACCGGCTGGCCCGGATGATGAACGCGCTGTCGGCGTGGCAGTACGGTGCCGGCCTGGCGCCGCGGCACTGGGTGACGATGGAGGTGCCGGGCCGTCGTACCGGCCGGACCGTCTCGGTGCCGATAGTGGTCGCCGACCTCGACGGTGAGCGGTACGTGGTGTCGATGCTGGGCGCGGGTGCCAACTGGGTGGCGAACGTGCGCGCCGCGGACGGCCGGGTGGTGCTGCGGCGCCGCGGCCGCGAGCGGGTGCGGCTGGTCGAGGTGCCGGTGGCGCAGCGGCCGGCGATCCTGCGGCGGCACCTGGCGCTCGCCCCCGGCGCCCGGGCGCACGTGCCGGTGGACCGGCACGCCCCGATCGCCGAGTTCGCCCGGGTCGCCGCGGGCATCCCGGTGTTCCGGGTCGTGGCGGGCATCGGATGAGAACACTCGGACACAAAATTCCAGAATATCGAGCGCGACGGTTTCCCGGGGTCGGCCGAATGGGAGAGACGGCCGGTAAGATCGGCGACACGAAGGCGGCTGATCGCTGACTGTCGCGCCCGCGGCGGGCGCTCACACTTGCCGCATGAATACGAGACTCCGCCGCAGCCGGGCATTCGGACTCGCGGTGTGTCTCGCCCTCGTGGCGATATTGAGCGGCTGCATGCAGCTCAACCTCGGGCTGACCGTGAACGACGACGACACGGTCTCCGGTCAGCTCCTGCTCACCGCGCCGAAGTCCGTGCTCAAGCAGCGGAACCCGGACCCGGCGGTGGCGTTCGCCGAACTGCGGCCGAACATTCCCTCACTTCCGCCCGGGGCGGAGACCCGGTACGAGGACGCCACCTCGTACGGCATTCAGATCACGTACCGGAAAACGCCGCTGGCGCAATTCACGAGCGAAAGCGTGAATCTTGTCCGGGACGAGGATCTCATTCGCTTCTCGCTCCCGCTGGACCCGAAGAAATACGGCGGCAAGTTCGGGCAGCAGGATCCGCGCCAGCAACAGGCGTTCATGACCTTGATGGAGTTCGAGATCTCGGTGACGTTCCCCGGCCGGGTGCTCGACACCAACGGCACGATCACCGGACGCTCGGTGAGCTGGAAGGTGGTCGCCAACCAGCCCAAGCCGGCCGAGTTGCGCGCCGTCGCCCAGGCGCCCCCGCCGCCCGCCACCAGCCCGGCGGCAGTGGTGACCGGTAACGGTTCCTTCCCCTGGCTGCCGGTCGTCGCCGGCGCGGCCGTCCTGCTGCTCGTCGTCGCCGTGGTGGTGGTGCTCCTGCTGCGGCGCCGGCACTCCCACGGCGGCCCGGACGCGACGGCCACCACCGGCCCGGGTGCCACCGCCGGACCTGCACCTGCCACCACCACAGGCCCGGCCGCACCGGCACCACCCGCCGGTCCGCCGGCCTGAGACCCACCGACCACCGACGGCGCCCGCGCCGGCGGCCCACCAGCACACCGGGCGGAACCCGGGTCCAGTGAACCCGGAGGCCGCCGCACCACTCCACCCCGACCGCACCACCGCACCATCGAAAAGAGGGGGATCGCCGTGAACGATCTCTTCACCTGGGCCGCCCTGGGCAGCCTCACCGGTGCCAGCGCCGCCACCCTGCTCGCCACCAACGTCATCGGCGGGCTGATCGGACCGAGCGGCGACAAGGCCCGCAAGTGGATCGCGCTGGGCGTCGCGCTCCTGCTGTCCTACCTGACCGCCGCGTTCGCCGACGACGCCGGCCCGGAGAAGTGGATCATCGCGTTCTTCAACGGCCTGGTGATCTTCTCGGCCGCGCTCGGCGTCAACCAGCTCCCCCCTGGCAACCGGCAGGCGACGCAGGCGTCGCCGACCCAGCTCGCACAGGGGCGCGAGCCCCGCTTCGTCCGCTCCTGGGTCTGAGAGAGGTGACCCCATGATCTTCGGCATCCTCAGCGCGGCCGTCCAGGTCGTCTTCGGCGCCCTGCTCGGGCAGCTCGCCGCCGGCACCGTCGGCCTGCTCGTCGGCGCGGTCGTCGGCCTGCTCGCCGGCGCGCCGTTCGGCTGGGCGTCCGCGTCCGCCGGCACGTACGGCGCCGACCCGAAGGGGATCTTCCTCTTCGTGGTCGACCACACCTGGAGCCTGCTCAACACGTTCGCCGGGGCGCTCTACCTGGCGCTGCACCTGGTCTTCGGCCACCAGCTCGACCGGGTCGTCTCGGCCGGCAGCGGCCGGGTCAACGTCGTCGAGGGCGTCTCCCCCCGGTACGCCACCACGATCGGCACGGTCTGCGCCGGGTCCAGCCCGGGCATCCAGCGGCACGAGGACGTGCACGTGTTCCAGGCCCGGCTGCTCGGCCCGTTCTACCTGCCGCTGGTGGCGCTCAACTACGTGCTGTTCACCGTCGCGCCGGTGTGGCTGCTCTGGCACGACCACACCAACGCGCCGATCAACCGGTTCACCCGCTACTTCGAGATCGGCGTCTACCCGCACGTGTGGAACGAGGCCATCGCGTACCGCATCCAGGGGACGCCACCGCGATGACCGGCGCGATCGAGGCGGCCGTCGCGGACGTCGCGAGCTGGCTGGCCGGGGCCGCGGGGGAACCCGTACCGGTCGGTCCGCCGCGCGACGACCCCGGCGGCGGTCTCACGGTCTGGCCGCTGGAGCTGCGGCCGGCCCGGCAGACCGCGACCGGCGGCGCGACGCGCGAGCCGTACCGGTTCGTGGTCCGCCTGCTGGTCTCCGGCGGCGGGCCGGCGGCGCTGCCCGCGCTGGACCGGGTGCTCGCCGCCGCCACCACGGCGGGCCGGCCGGAGCTGGTGCTGGACGCCGGCGACCCGGCGCTGTGGCGGGCGCTCGGCGTCGCGCCCCGGCCCGCGCTGCTGCTGGACGCGCCGGCCCGGGTGGAGCGGCCGGTCCCGGTCGCGCCGCCGGTACGGCAGCCGCTGCGACTGCGGCAGCTCGGCATGCGCACGTTGCACGGGCGGGTGGTCGGGCCGCAGGACCAGCCGCTCGCCGCCGTCCGGGTGGAGCTGGTGGGCGCCGCCCAGGCCACCGAGACCGACGCCGCCGGCCGGTTCCGGCTGGCCGGCGTGCCGCACGACCCCGACGCGCCGGACGCCCCGGTGCGGATCCGGCTCACCGGCGCGGGCCGCGTCCACACCGCCGAGCTCGACCCGGCCGGCGACGGCCTGATCGTCGTCCGCGCCCCCGACTGACGTCCGAGGAGGACCGATGCCCACCTACTTCTCCCCCGGCATCTACGTCGAGGAGGTGCCCAGCGGGGCCCGCCCGATCGGGCCGGTCGGCATGAGCACCGCCGCGTTCGTCGGGGTCGCGCCCGACCGCGGCGCCCACGTCGGCGAGGCGCTGGCGGTGAACAGCTGGACCGAGTTCCTGCGGCTGTACGCCGACGGCGAGCAGCTGGAGAGCACCCCGCTGGCCCGCGCCGTGTTCGGCTTCCTGGACAACGGCGGCACCCGCTGCTGGGTCGTCAACGTCGGCGAGGGCGGCCGGCTCACCGGCACCGGCGGGCGGCGCGGCGGCCTGGAACTGCTGGAGGCGATCGACGAGATCTCCATAGTGGCCGCGCCCGGCTACCACGACCCGGTGTCGCACGAGGCCCTGATCAGCATGGCCGAGCGGCTGCGCACCATGGTCGCGATCTGCGACCCGCCACCGGACGTCACCGACATCTCGCGGCTCACCCGCGTCGCCACGCCGGGCAAGCCGCCCAAGCCCGCGTCGGCCGGCGCGGCCGCGTCGGCAGACAGACCCGCCGAGGGTACGCCGGGCGACGCCGACGACGAACCGCCCGGCACCGGCGGCGACCGGCCCCGGCAGTCGGACTACGCCACCTTCTACTTCCCGTGGATCCGGGTCCGTGACCCGCTCAGCGGCGACCTCGTGCTCACCCCGCCGAGCGGGCACGTCGCCGGCATCTGGGCCCGCACCGACGCGCTGCGCGGCGTGCACAAGGCGCCCGCCAACGAGCCGGTACGCGGGGCCGTCGACCTCGCGTACCGGGTGACCCGGCCGGAGCACGACGTGCTCAACCCCAAGGGCGTCAACGTGATCCGCTTCTTCGCCGGGGAGGGCATCCGGCTGTGGGGCGCCCGTACGCTCGCCGCCGAGGCCAGCGAGTGGCGCTACCTGAACGTACGGCGGCTGTCCATCTCCATCGAGCAGGCCATCGCGGGCGGCACCCGGTGGATGGTGTTCGAGCCGAACGACTTCACGCTGTGGCGTTCGATCCGCCGCGACATCGGGGCGTTCCTCACCCGGGTGTGGCGTGACGGCGCGCTGCTCGGCCGTACGCCCGAGGAGGCGTTCTTCGTCAAGTGCGACGAGGAGACCAACCCGGCCGACGTCCGCGACGCCGGGATGGTGGTGGCCCACATCGGCATCGCCGTGGTCAAGCCCGCGGAGTTCGTGGTGTTCAAGCTGAGCCAGTGGGCCGGCGGCACCGAGACCGAGACGATCGGAGGCTGACATGCCCACCACCGCGACGCCCCAGCCGGGCGCACCCGTCGACCCGTACCGGGCGTACCACTTCAAGCTGCTGATCAACGGCATCACCAACGGGCACTTCACCGAGGTCAGCGGCTTCGAGGTGGCGATTCCGGCGCTGTCGTACCGGGAGGCGGGCAACGAACGCATCCGGGCTGTGCCGGGCCAGGTCGAGTACGCCCCGGTCACCCTCCACTTCGGCCTGACCAGCTCGCGGGAGCTGTGGGACTGGGTGAACGCGGCGGCGAAGGGCACCGTCAACCGGCGCAACGTGTCGGTGGTGCTGCTGGACCCGGCCGGCACCGCCGAGGTGCTGCGCTGGAACATGATCAACGCGTGGCCGACGCGGTGGCGGGGCGCGCACCTGAACACGCTGTCGCAGGAGATCGCCATCGAGGCGCTGACCCTGGCGTACGAGGGCCTGGAGCTGGAGGCCGGCGGTGCCGCCGCCCCGGCGACCGCGTGACCGGCTGGCCCGCGCCCTGCGGGCCACCGCCGACCGCCTCTCCGGACCGGCCCCGGCCGAGGACGCGCCACCCTCCCCCGGACAGCCGCCCGAGCACTGGCGGCTGCTGGTGGCGGCGCACGCCCCCGGCCTGCTGCGCGACCTTCCCCCCTCCGCTCCTCCCCCGCGCTCCGTCGAAGGGCGCCGGAGGGGGCGGTGGCGGAACTGGATGGCACGTGTAATCGACGGAATTGCCGGATCCCGCAACGGCCCGTCGAGATCTTGGTACGAAAGGGCCCCCATAGGGGCCGTTTCCTACCAAGATCTTCCGCAGGTCTTGGAGAGTGGGACGGGGATCTCGGTTGGTGGGGAGGACACGGCGGGGGCGGAGACGTTCCCGCCAACGGTGGACGCTCGGTGCCGCTCGCACGACGTGGTACGCCCGGGCGGCGCCGGGTCACGTGAGGACCCTCCGGCATGCGAATGCGTAACGTCACCCGGCCCAGCCGGATCGGGGTGCGTCGCCGATCGATCCGGGTCGCGGGACGCCCTCGGCAGTTCAGGCACCCACGGCACCCCGGCCACCGGCACCAGCACCAGCACCAGCACCAGCACCAGCACCAGCACCAGCACCAGCACCAGCACCAGCACCAGCACCAGCACCAGCTTCACAGCGACCGCCGACACCGGACGAGCAACAGGGGCAGGCACCGGCAGCAGCGATCGCAACGGCACCGACAGGTTCAACGACACCGACAGTTCCGCCGGCATCGGTACCAGCGCGCCCACCAGCGCTGACCGGCGCACCGGCCCGGACGGTAGCCGTGACGCGATCGGATCGCGAGGCCGCGTCGCGTCCGGCGACCCGGCCCCACCGTCAGCACCGAAGCGATGGCCCGGTCGCAGCCCGGGTCGGGCGGACGCGCTCCGGAACCTCGCACAGGTCCGCCGAGGCCGGGCACGGCACCGGGATGACGCCGCCGGGGCGGACCTCTCGCCCGATCGAGGGGATGTGCTCCCGCTCGTCTTCGCGGCTGCGCCACCGTCGTCGCCGCAGGGACCGGCCGCACGCACTAGGGAGGACCGGACCGGGCCGGCGAACGGTCACGACGGACACGGGCCCGTGAGTGGCCGCGGCCGAACCGGGCCGGCTGACGGTCGCGGCGGAGCCGTCGACCACTACCCGGCTGTCCATTCGCCGTACCCGGACGGACACGACCCGGCCCCCGGCGGCGAGTTCCGGACGCGACAGTGGCAGCGACCCGCGCGGCCCGCGACCGACGGCCCGTGGCCGGCCCTGCCGGACGACGCCGGCCCGGCCCGGACGACGAGCCCGGCCGGCGCGGCCCGGGCGACCGGCGGCGGAGCACACGCGGACCCGTGGCCGGTGCTCCCGGCCGAACCGGCGTGGCTTCCGGCACGGACCACGCCGTGGGGTGACACGGCCCGGCTGGACCGGGAACAGGCGGGTGACTGATGGAACGCGTCGCCTTCCTCGTGGACGAGTCCGGCACCCGTGTCGACTGCCTGCTGAACCCGGAGACCGTGCAGGTGACCCGGCTGGCCGGGGTACGCCCGCGCGGCGGACCGGACGGGCCGCTCACCGGCGCCGGGCTGGCCGACGACCCGCTCGTCTTCACCGGCGGCGGGCGTACCGAACTGGTCCTCGATCTGCTCTTCGACGTCGACTTCGTGGAGTCGCCGGCCCGGCCCGAGGACGTCCGCGCGCTGACCCGGCCGCTGTGGATGCTGGCCGAGAACTCGGCTGTCGAGCACGGCTGGCTGCGTCCGCCGCTGGTCCGCCTGGTCTGGGGCAAGACCTGGAACGTCCCGGGCGTCATCACGGCGATCGCCGAACGGTTCGACGCGTTCACCCTCACCGGTACGCCCCGGCGGTCCTGGCTGCGGTTGAAGCTGGTCCGCGTCGCGGAGGGCGCGGAGGCGGCGCGCGCCGGGTTCGAGGAGGAACTGGCCGCCGCGAGCACACCCGCCGTCGCGCCCGGTTCGGCGGTGGTCGCCGCCGCGGACGGCGCGGCCGAGCCGGGCTGGTCCGGGGTGCGCTTCGACCTGCTCGCCCACGACGCGCTGGGTTCGCCGCTGCGCTGGCGGCTGCTCGCCGAGCACAACCGGATCACCGACCCGCTCACCGTGCCGGCCGGCACCGCGCTCGCCGTCCCGCCGGTCGGCGCCGCCACCGTCCCGCCGGATGCCGTCACCACGGGAGGCACGCCGTGAGCCGGGCCGCCCTGGTGAGCGTCGACGGCCGGCCGCTGGCCGACCCGGCCCGGCTGCGTGGCATCCGCGTCGCCGCCCGCCTCGACCGGCCCGCGCAGTGCGAGCTGACGCTCACCGCCGCCCCCGGGGCGGGCCCGCTCGACCCGCCGGTACGCCCCGGCGCCACAGTCGACGTCCGCCTCGACGGGCAGGCGGAGGCGCTGTTCACCGGCGAGGTGACGGCAGTCGAGCGGGAGTACGCGGGTGACGGCGCCGCGCTGGCCCGGATCCGGGCGTACGACCCGCTGCACCGGCTGCGCAAACGGCAGGAGCTGCGGGTGTTCGAGTCGGTGACCGCCGCCGAGCTGGCCGGTGAGCTGTGCGCCGGGCTGGGGTTGAGCGTGACGGCCGACGACGACGGGCCGCGCCTGGACCGGCTGCTCCAGCACCGGCACACCGACCTGGACCTGCTCTGCGAGGTGGCCGGCCGGGCCGGGCTGCACCTGGGCGTCGACGGTGACCGGTTGCGGCTGTTCACGCTGGACGGCTACGGGGAGCCGCTGCCGCTGACGCTCGGCGAGACGGTGCACGCGTTGCGGGTCACCGAGAACCTGGACCGGGCCGGTGCGGAGTGCGCCGTCCTCGGCTGGCATCCGCAGCGCGCCGAGGCGCTGAGCCAGCGGGCGGACGAGGCGCGCAGCGGACGGCGCATCCCGCTGCGCCCGGACCCGGGCGACGTCGGCGCGGACGGTGTCCGCACCGCCGTCGACCAGCCCGGCCGCAGCGACGACGAGCTGGCCGCGCTGGCCCAGGCCGGGCTGGACACCCGGGTGGCGGCGCTGGTCACCGCCGAGGGCACCGCGGAGGGCGACCCGGCGCTGCGGCCCGGCCGGCGGATCACCCTCGCCGGCGTCCCGGAGCCACTGGCCGGCGTGTACGTGCTCACCGAGGTGGTGCACACGGTGGACGCGGACGGGCACCTGAGCCGGTTCTCCACGGCGCCGCCCGGCCCGCCGCCGTCGGCCGCGCCCCCGGCGGCCACAGTCACGCTCGGCACCGTCACCGACATCGACGACCCGGACGGGCTGGGCCGGGCCCGGGTGCTGCTCCCGGCGTACGGCGATCTGGACGCCGGCTGGCTCGCGGTGCTCTGCCCGGGCGCGGGCCGGGGCAAGGGGATCGTCGCGCTGCCCGACCCGGACGACACCGTGCTGGTGGCGCTGCCCGGCGGCGAACCCGCCTCGGGCGTGGTGCTCGGTTCGCTGTTCGGCGCGGTCGAGCCGTACGACGCGGGGATCGTCTCCGGGCGCTCGCGCCGCTGGTCGATGCGGACCGGCACCGGCCAGTCGATAGTGATCGACGACGACGGGCGGGCGCTGCGGCTGGCCACCGACGCGGGCAGCTTCGTCGAGCTGCGGCCCGAGCTGACCACCGTGCACGCCGCCGGTGACCTGGTGCTCTCCGCGCCCGGCCGGGCCGTCGTGGTGCGCGGCCGCACCGTCGACTTCCTGCACGCCCCGGCGGCCGAGGACGCCGAGACCGCCGCCGCGCAGGCCCGTACGCTCGCCCGTTCCGCCGGAGGTGGCTGATGCGCTGGATCCACCGCGACTCGCTGATCACCTGCGGGCACGACGGGCGGGTGACGAACCGCCCGTCCCAGGACTGGGTCACGGTCCAGGCCGTGCCGGTGCTGGTGCGGCCCGACCCGGAGGGACGCGACATCACCGCCTGCCCCAACTACGGCCCGACGATCAAACCGTGCCTGCACACGCTGACCGTGACTGTGGGTTACAGCACGTGGGTGCGGGTGGACCGGCAGCCGGTGGTGCTGTCGCACCTCGACGGGCTCACCGACGGCACCCCGCCGGGCACCGTGCACCACCAGGTCCGCGACGTGCGCCAGCGTTTCCTGGGGGCGGACGCATGAGGGCCTTCCGCTTCGTCGGCGCCGGCTTCGACGCCGGCCGCGCCGGTGGTCTCGCGCTCACCGCCGCAGGCTCGCTCGCCATGACCGACGGCGACGAGACGGTACGCCAGGCGCTGTACCTGCTGCTGTCCACCACGCCCGGGGAGCGGCTGATGCGTCCCGGGTACGGGTCGCGGCTGCACCGGCTGGTCTTCGCACCGAACGACGACACCACCGCCGGGCTGGCGATCCACTACGTGCGGCAGGCGATCCGGCGCTGGGAGCCCCGGGTCGAGGTGCTGGACGTGGACGCCGGTCCCGACCCGGAAGACCCGTGGCGCCTGGTGATCCGGCTGGACTACCGGGTCCGGGCCAGCCTCTCCCCCGGCCACCTGGTGTTCTCCGTCGACCTGCTCCCCGCCGACGACGAACCCGCCGGCACCGAACCCGGCGACACCCCCGACGAGGAGGGCACGTCATGACGCTGCCGGTGCCGCACCTGGACGACCGCGCCTTCCTCGACCTGGTCACCGAGGCGCGGGAACGCATCGCCCGGTCCTGCCCGGACTGGACGGACCTGTCCGCGCACGACCCCGGGATGGCGTTGCTGGAGGCGTTCGCCTACCTGACCGAGGTGATGATCTACCGACTGAACCAGTTGCCGGAGAAGGCGTACGTCGCGTTCCTGAACCTGCTCGGCGTCACCCGGCACCCACCGGCGGCGGCCTGGGCCGACGTGCGCCTGACCCGCACCGGCCCGGACCGCGGCCCGGTGCGGGTGCCGGCCGGCACCCGCGTCGCCGCGGCCCGCGGCGCGGACCCCCGGCCGGTCGTCTTCGTGACCACCGAACCGGCGGTGCTGCCCGCCGGGGAGACCACGGCGACGGTACGTGTGCACCACTGCGAACCGGTCGAGGCGGAACTCCTGGGCACCGGCACCGGGCAGCCCGGTCAGGTGTTCCGGGCCGCCCGCGCACCGCTGACCCGCACCACCGAGGCGCTCGATCTGCTGCTCGGAGTGGAGGTGCCGGCGGGCTCGGTGGAGCTGGGCGCCGCCGCCCGCGAGCACGAGGGACGCACGTACGAGATCTGGCGGCCGGTGGACAGCTTCGCCGGCGTCGGGCCGCAGGCGAAGGTCTACCTGGTGGACCGGGCCTCCGGGGTGGTCACGTTCGCCCCGGCGCTGGACCTGCGCCCGGACACCGGAGCCGCCCCGGCCGTCGAGGGGGCGGCCGGGGCGACCACGGTGGCGGCGGTGCCGCCGGCCGGGCGGCAGGTGCGGCTCTGGTACCGCTGCGGTGGCGGGCCCGCCGGCAACGTGGCGGCGGGCGTGCTGACCAGCCTGCGCGACCCGCTGCCCGGCGTGACCGTGGACAACCCGGAGCCGGCCACCGGCGGCCGGGATCTGGAGTCGCTGGAGTCGGTGCTGGCGCGCGGCCCGTACGAGTTCTTCGCCCAGCAGCGCGCGGTCACCGCCCGGGACTTCGAGATCCTCGCGACCGGCTCGGGTGCGGTGGCGCGGGCGCGGGCGTTCACCAGGGCCGCCGTCTACAGCTTCGCCCGGCCCGGCGAGGTCGAGGTGGTGCTGGTGCCGTCCGTGCCGGAGGCGGCCCGCCCCGGCGGACGGCTGCCGGTGGCGGTGCTGCGGGAGCACGAGGTGGAGGAGGCCCGCCGCCGCGTCGAGGCCGACCTGGAGCGGCGCCGCGCCCTCGGTACGGCGGTGCGGGCGGGCTGGGCCCGGTACAAGGCGGTGTCCATCCAGGCGCGGGTGGTGGTGCGCCGCGAGGAGGACGTGGACGCGGTGCGCCGCCGCATCCACGACCGGCTGCACCAGACGCTCAGCCCGCTGCCGACGCCGCTGAACCCGGCCGGCTGGGCGTTCGGCGAGCCGCTACGCGCCTCCAACGTGTACCGGATGCTGGAGCACGCCGAGCCGGGCGTGCGCTACGTCGAGTCGGTGCGGTTCGTGGTCGACGAGGCGCCCGACGCGCGGGTGCGGACCGTGGCGGTGGACCAGTACCAGGCCGACACCTGGTACGCCGGCGGCGGCCCGGTGCTGTTCCGCTCCACCAACGCCGGTGCCGGCTGGGAACCGGCGGGCCGGTTCGACGACGAGACGGTGGTGCGGGTGGTGCCCGCGCCCGCCCCGGTCCGCCCCGGCGTCGTCCCCCGCGCCGGTTCGGTGGCGGTGGTGACCACCCGCGACGCCGGTGGTTCCCGGGTCCGGCTGAGCACCGACCTGGGCGAGACGTGGACGCTGCTGACCGACCTCGACTCCGGCGTCCGCGACCTGGCCTGGATCGACCGGGACGGCACCGGCGCGTTGCTGCTGGCCACCGACACCGGCCTGTACGAGGTGCCGCTGCTACCCGGCGCGGTGCCGTTGCAGATCCTGGTCGACCCGGCCGACGCCGACCGGGGCTTCTACGCGGTGCGCGCGTTCGTCTCCGAGCGCGGCGCACCAGGCGTGGCGGTGGCCGCGCAGGCCGGATTCGGGGTCTACCTGTCCACCGCTGCGGGACGGCCCGGCACGTTCGCCCACGTCGGTCTCGCCAACGTGGACAACCGGGTCCTCGCCGTGCAGTACGACGGCCCGGCCACGCTGCTGTGGTGCGGCGCGGGCGAGCCGGACCCGAAGAAGCCCGGCCAGGGCTGCCACCGCACCCGGCTGTTCGAGTCGGACGTGAAGTGGCAGTCGATGGCGTCCGGCTGGATCGGTGGCACCTGCCGGGATCTGGCGTTCAGCGGCCCGCTCGCCCTCGCCGCGACGCAGAGCGGCGGCGTGGTCCGGCTCGACACGCTCGCCGGGCAGCCGCAGTGGTCGCCGGTGATGGTCAACTGCGGCCTGCCGCTACGGGACCGGACCCGGTTCGTCCCGGTCGACGCCATCGCCGCCACCGCGCCCACCGGCACGTCCGGCGCCGGGCGGCTGGTGCTGGCCGGTGGCGAGCGCGGCGTGTTCCGCAGCGACGACGGCGGGGACTGGACGGCCAGCGCCAACCAGGCCACCGCCGACGTGGTCACCGTCCCCGGCACCTGGCTGCTCTGCTCCGGCGAGCACGACATCGAGGTGGTGCGGCAGGATGCGCCGAGCGGTGATTGAGCGGCTGCTGCCGGCCGCGTACCAGCGGGCCGCCGGCCCGGGCAGTGTGCTGGGCGCGCTGCTGGACGTGATGGAGGCGTTGCACGCCCCGGACGAGGCGGTGCTCGCCGACGTCGACGCGCTGTTCGGGCCGTACCGGACGCCGGACGGGTTCGTGGCGTACCTGACCCGCTGGGTGGCGATGGACCACGTGGTCGCCGCGCCCCGCGCCGACGCGCCGCTGCCGTTGCCGGTGGGCCGGCTGCGGGACCTGGTCGCGCACGGCGCGTTGCTGGCCCGGTGGCGCGGTACCCCGTACGGGATGCGGACCGCGCTGGAACTGGCCACCGGCGTGACCGGGTTCGTGCTGCACGAGCCGCCCGACCGGCCGTTCCACCTGGTGGTGCGGGTGCCGCCGGCCGCCGCCGACCGGCTCGCGCTGGTCACCCGCATCGTCGAGGCCGAGAAACCGGCCGCGGTCACCGTCGAGGTCGTCGCCGGGGACCCGGCCGACCCGCCCTCCGGCCCGACGCCGCCGGACCCGGGCCCGCCCGCGGCAGGACCGCCCGACCCGGGGCCGCCGCCCACGCCCGAGCCGGACGACGCCGAGCCAGCCGCCGGGGTGGCGGCGGTGCGCGCGGTCGGCCGGGCGCACGTACCCGCACCCCTGCCCCACGACCCGCCCGAGGAGCCGTCATGACCACCGAATGGACAGTCGTCGCCGCCGCCGAACAGTTCACGCTTGATGCCCGCAACGCCGGTGAGCTGACGTTCACCGTGTCGAACCCGGGCACCGCGCCGGACACCGTCGTCTTCGACGTGGCGCCCGGCGAGGGCAGCCAGCGGGCCTGGTTCACGGTGGCCGAGCCGCAGCGGGTGGTACCCGGGCAGGGCTCGGTGTCGTTCCTGGTCCGGCTCGCCGTGCCGCCCGGAACGCCGCCCCGGCGCTACGACATGACCGGGTTCGCGTACTCGGCGAACACCGCGCCGGAGGAGAGCTCCCGCTCGAGTGGCCGGGTCACGTACGACGTGCGCGCCGTCGTACCCCCGAAGCGCGCGCCGTGGCCGTGGATCGCCGCCGCCGCGGCGCTGGTGCTGGTCGTGGCCGGGGTGGTGGCCTGGCTGGTGACCCGCGGCCCGGACACCCCGGCCCCGCCGCGCGCCGACGCGGTGACGGTGGAGGCGGAGACGCTCGTCTCCGGCGCCGCGGTGCAGTCCACCACCGGCGCGAAGGCGGAGGTGGTGGCGCAGGAGAACTGCTGCGACGTGGTGTGGTCCGGCGACGCGCAACTGTTCTTCCTGGGCCGGGGCGTCGGCGACCGGGTGACGGTGCAGGTGGACGTGCCGGCCGACGGCACGTGGCGGTTCTCCACCGTCCGCACCACCTCGTTCGACTACGCCAACACGATCTGGCTGGTCGACGGCCGGCAGGTCGGCGACACGTTCTTCGGGTTCAGCCCGACGGTGGTCCGCACCGACGAGGTGGACGTGGGCACGGTGGAGCTGACCCGCGGGCCGCACAAGCTGACGCTCGTGGCGGTGAGCAAGACCCAGGGCACCGACAGGTACTTCGCGGGCGTGGACGAGATCCGCTTCACGCCCGTCGTCCGGCCATGAGTACCAAGCAGAAGGTGCTGCTGGTGGCGGTGGCAGTGCTGCTGGTGGCGCTGTACGTGGTGGCGGTGGCCGGGCGCCGCGACGACAGGGGCGACCCGGCGGCCGGGCCGGGCGCGCTGGCCCGGCTGGGACGCGGATCCGGGACGGTGGACCCGGCGACGGTGGCCGTGACGTGCCTGCCGCCGGCCGCCGAACCGGCCACCACCGCCGACGGGGTGACGCTCGCGTTCGGGGCGGTGTGCCGGCTACGGGTGGCCGACCCGGGCGCGCTGCGCACGCTGGTGCTGCGCGGGACGACGCCGTTCGAGGTGACAGCCCGCGCACCCGGCGACGCGGACGTCACAGTCACCGACGAGGTCACGCCCGGCGCGGACGGCCCGGCGGTGGCGAAGGTGGCGGTGGACCGGGAGACCGAGGTGCTCCTGCGCTGTCCGGGAGGTGGCGGATGTTCGGTCACGCTGGCCCGGTCCTGACCGGGACGGAGACGCGGCATGGGTGAGTTGCGCAAGCCGTTCCTGCTGCTGGCCCTGCTCGCGGTGGCGCTGGTGGTCGGCGTGGAGCTGGGCGCGGCGGCACTGACCGGCGGCGGCGACGCGAGCGGCGCGCTGCGGGACAGCGCCGGCCGGCTCGGGGTCGAGCTGGGCGACGTCGGCGCGGTGTCCGAGCCGTCCGGCCGGGGCATCGGCTACCTGGCGCTGATCGACGTGGTGGCGCTCTGGACGACCGGGCTGTTCTGCCTGAGCCTGGTGCTGCCGGACCGGATGCAGGGCCGGGTGCAGGGCGTGGCGACGCTCGTCTTCTCGGTCGTGCTGCTGCTGGTGTCGCTGGTCCTGCTGATCGTCGCGTTCGTCGAGCTGACGGTGATGGTCTCGCTGTTCCTGGCCCCGCCGTTCGGCACGCTGGCGTACCTCGCGGTGTGGGGGTTCTTCCCGGTCGGCGACGCGGCGGTGCTGCTCGGGCTGGCGCTGCTGCTCAAACTGGTCTGGGTCGCGCTGCTGCTCGCCGCCCAGCCCCGGTTCCTGCGCAACAAGGGTCTCGTCGCGCTGGCGCTGACCACGCTGCTGTGCACAGTGGTGCTGCAGTTCCTGCACGGCCTGATGCCGGTGATCCTGGTCAGCATCCTCGACGACCTGGGCGCCGTGGTGTTCGCGGTGGTGGCGCTGATCTGGGCGCTGGTGCTGCTGATCGGGTCGATCCCGGCGATCGTGAAGGCGGTCCGGACCACCGCCACCACGTCCGGCCGTACCGTCACCTGACCGCGCCGCCGGCGGCGAGCGTGGCCAGGCGTGGCAGCTGCTCGGGGTCGGTGAGTGCCGACCCGACGGCCACCACGCGCGCCCCGGCGGCGAGGAAGTCACCCGCGTTGCCGGCGTCGACGCCGCCGGTGGCCACGAAGCGGGCCTCCGGCAGCGGCCCGGCCACCGCCCGGAACCAGGCCGGGCCGAGGCTGACCGCCGGGAACGCCTTGAGCCACACCAGGCCGTGGTCGAGCGCCCGCTGCGCCTCGGTCGGCGTGGCCACACCGGGCAGGTGCGGCACGCCGAGACCGGCCGCCGTGTCGGCCACCGCCAGGTCCAGGCCGGGCGCCACGGTGAACGCCGCCCCGGCGGCCACCGCGTCGTGGACCTGCGCCGGGGTACGCACCGTACCCGCGCCCACGATCCGGTCCCGCCGCCGCCCGGCCGTCACGGCGGCGCGCAGCGCCGGCACCGCCTCCGGGGTACGGATGGGCACCTCCACCACGTCGATGCCGAGATCCCAGGCCAGTTCCGCCAGCCGGACCGTCTCGTCGGCCGGCAGATCGCGCAGGATCACCATCACCCGCGCGTCGCCGAACAGTGCCTCGAAGTCGTGCCCGCTCATCTCCCGCTCCCTCCCCTGACCCGCGCTCGCGCATCCTCGGGCCACGCCTCGTCCGGCAACGCCAGCGCCCGCGCGATCGTCTCCGCGTCCGGTGGCGGCGCGGTGTCGCCCGGCACGGCCAGCACCGGCGCGGCGGTCAGGTGCCCCAGCCGCAGGCAGGCACGCAGATCGAGTCCGCGCAGCAGCCCGGAGAGGAACCCGGCGGCGAACGCGTCCCCGGCACCGACCGGCTCCACCACGTCCACCGGCAACGCCGGCACGACCACCGCCGGCCCGGTACGCGGCAGCGCCGTCGCGCCGACCGGCCCGTCCTTGACCACCACCAGCTCCGGGCCCGGCAACAGCGCACGGACCCCGGCCGGATCGCCCGCCGACCAGAGCACTGCCGCCTCGTCCAGCCCGACCAGCACCACGTCGGCGCGGTCGGCCAGGTCGCGCAGGACCGGTCCGGCCCGGTCGGCGGGCCAGAGCGCCGGGCGGTGGTTCACGTCGAAGCTGACCTGCGCGCCCGGCAGCGCGCGCCCGTCCAGCGCTGACACGAGCAGGTCACGGCAGGTGCCGGAGAGCGCGGCGGTGATCCCGGACAGGTGCAGCAGCCGCGCCCCGGCCAGGCCCGGCCGCCCGAGGTCCGGCGCGCCGAGGCGGCTCGCCGCCGACCCGGCCCGGTGGTAGTGCACGCGGGTGCCGTCCGGCCCCGGATCCTTCAGGTAGAGGCCGGTCGGCGCGTCCCTGTCGACGGCGACCAGCGAGACGTCCACGCCCGCGGCGGCGACCTCGGCCACCACCCGCCGCCCGAACGGGTCGTCACCGACCCGGCTGACCCACGCCGCGCGGTGCCCGAGCCGGGCCAGCCCGGCCGCCACGTTGGACTCGGCGCCGCCCACGCCGACGGTCAGCCGCGCGGCATGTTCGAGCCGGCCCCCGTCGTCCGGGGCGAGCACCACCATGGTCTCGCCCACGCACACCACCTCCGGCCCGCCCGTCGGGCTCACGGCCTCACCCCCAGGCGGGCCGCGATGCCGGCCGGGTCGAGGTGGCCGTCGGCGACGAGCACGCGGTGCCGGTTGTGCCGCTGCCGCCCGGCCGCGACCACCGCCGGGCTGTCGAACGCGTACGCGACGCAGACGCCCGGGTACATGGCGGTGCGCACGAACCACCTGTCACCGGGCCCCAGACCGGTGAACACCAGCGTGTACGCGCCACCTCCGGGCGCGGTGGCGGACAGCGCCAGCCAGGGGGCGGCCGAGCCGTTCACGTCGTCCTCGCCGACGGCGTCGGCGGTGCGGACGCGCGGTTCGCCGTCGGCCACGGCACGCCAGAAGAAGCCGCCGTACCCGGCGCCGCCCGGGCGGCCGTTCGTGGCCGGACTGCCCAGGTGCACGTCGGCGCCGGTGGCGGAGGTGAGCGTGGCGGACAGGTCCAGCCACCAGGCGTCCTCACCGGCCGGGGCGGCGGTGATCCGCCGGTGCTCGCGCAGCAGCACCCGGCCGTGCCGGTCCCGCCACTCCAGGTCGTGGTCGAGCCGGTCGGCGGCCCGCTCCCGCCAGCGGGTGTGCGCGATGACGCCGTGGTCGTCGCGCCAGGTGTAGCCGGTGCCGCGCACGTACGTCCGGCCGCCCCACAGGTTGACGCCGTCCACGTCCTGCACGGCAAGCGACGCGCCGAGGTGCCAGACGTGGTCGGCCGGCAGCGCGTCGGTCACCGGGGTGCCGGCCCGGGTCCGCACCGGATGCAGGTACGGCCGAGGGCCGTGGCGCGGATCCAGGTCCGGCCGGACCACGTACCGGGCCACCTCGGCACCGCCCACGACCAGCCGGGGTTCGGCGGTCACGACGGTTCCGGGGCGGGGACCGGGTGGCGGGCGTCCAGCGCGTGCAGCGCCGCGAGGGCGTACCCGCCGAGGATCGGCACCGCGACCGGCGTGACCAGCACGCCCAGCACCACGGCGAGCGCGCAGACGCCGGAGGCGGCGGCCCACACACCGGGACGCTCCGGGCAGGAACGCGCCACCCGGACGGCGGCGGCCCGCCAGCCCCGGCCGGCGGTGCGCCCGACCGCCACGGCGACGAGGCCCGCGTACCCGAGCAGGACCGCCACCACGACGGCGGTGAGCGCGAGCGCGGGCCCGCCGCCTGGTACCCGGCCGGTGGTGAGCGCGAGCAGGTCGGCGGCGAGCAGCGCGACGGCGGCCAGCGCGACGGCGCTCACCGCCGACCCGGCGGGCAACGCGCGGCCGAACCGGGTCAGGCTGGTCCGCGCGTCGGGCCAGGCGCCGGTGACCGACCTGTCGTGCAGCGCGGCGCTGGCGGTGGCGACCGCCGGAGCGAGCGTGAGCACCGGCAGCGCGGCGACCGCCACGGCGAAGCCGAGCAGCGCCAGGTCGGTCGCCTCGCGCAGCGTGTCCCGCCAGTCGGCACGGGCCGGCGCGGGGTGGGCGGGTACGTCGGTGGGGGCGGACACGGCGGTCATCCCTTCAGCCCGCTGGTGTTGATGCCCTCGACGAGCATCCGCTGGAACGCCAGGAAGAACAGGAACACCGGCAGCAGCGACAGCACCGACATGGCGAACATCGGGCCGACCGAGCTCTGGCTCGTCGAGTCGATGAACAGGGTCAGCGCCACCGGGACCGTGTAGTCCTCCAGGCTGGACAGGAACACCAGCTGGCGGAAGAAGTCGTTCCAGGTCCAGATGAACGAGAAGATCGCGGTGGTGACCAGCGCCGGGCGGCTCAGCGGCAGGATGACGTGCCGGAACACGCCGTACGGGGACGCGCCGTCGATGGTGGCCGCCTCGTCCAGCTCGCGCGGGATACCGCGCATGAACTGCACCATGAGGAAGACGAAGAACGCCTCGGTGGCCAGGAACTGCGGCACCAGCAGCGGCAGGTACGGCCAGTCGCCGCCGACCAGGCCGAGGCTGCGGAACAGGATGTACTGCGGCACGATCAGCACGTGGCCGGGCAGCAGCAGCGTCCCGATCATCACGGTGAACCACAGCTTGCGCAGCCGGAACCGCAGCCGGCCCAGGGCGTACGCGGCGAGCAGGCAGGACAGCGCGTTGCCGACCACGGTGAGCCCGCTGACCAGCACGCTGTTGAGGAAGAACCGGCCGAAGCTGATGTCGAAGTTGGTCCAGCCGTCGAGGTAGTTGCCGGGGGTGAGCTCCTCCGGCAGCAGGCCGACGTTGTTGACGATCTCGGCCTGCGACTTGACCGAGGTGCCGAGCATCCAGAACAGCGGGTAGAGCACCACCGCGACGATCGCCACGAGCACGACGAGCCGCAGCACGTTCCGGCCGCTGCCGGGCCGGCGGCGAGCGACAGTGAGCGCGGTCATGAGTCGTCTCCGTCCGAGTAGTGCACCCAGAACCGGCCGGTGCTGAAGAAGACGGCGGTGACCACGCCGATCGCCACCAGGAACACCCACGCCATCGCCGACGCGTAGCCCATCTCCAGGTCGGTGAAGCCGGAGATGTAGAGCTTCAGCGTGTACATGAGGGTGGAGTCGACAGGGCCGCCGGTGCCGTTGCTGAGCACGAACGCGGCGGTGAAGCCCTGGAAGCCGTTGATGGTCTCCAGCACCAGGTTGAAGAAGATCACCGGGGAGAGCATGGGCAGGGTGACCGCGCGGAACCGCCGCCACGCCCCGGCGCCGTCCACCGCCGCCGCCTCGTACAGCTCGGCGGGCACCTGCTTGAGCCCGGCCAGGAAGATCACCATCGGCGCGCCGAACTGCCAGATCGCCAGCACCATCAGCGTCTCCAGCGCCCAGTCCGGGTCGCTGACCCAGGGCAGCCCCTCGACGCCGAACAGGGCGAGGAACGAGTTGAACGCGCCGTCCCGGTTGAACATGTTGACCCAGACGATGGCCAGCGCGACGCTGCCACCGAGCAGCGACGGCAGGTAGAACAGGCTGCGGAACAGCCCGACGCCGCGCCAGGCCCGGTTGAGCAGCAGCGCGACGCCGAGCGCGGCGGCCAGCTTCAGCGGCACCGCGATCAGCGCGAACGTCAGCGTGACGCGGACCGCGTGCCAGTACGACGGGTCGGCGGTGAACATCCGCTCGTAGTTGGCCAGCCCCACCCACCGCACCTCGGACAGCGGGGTGAGGATGTCGTAGTCGGTGAAGCTCAGCCAGAGCGACAGCAGCATCGGGATCGCCGTGACGCCCATCAGTCCGATGAGCCAGGGCGAGAGGAAGACGTACCCCGCCAGGCCCTCGCCGAGCCGGGCCCGGCCGGCCCGACGCCGCGTGGGGCGAGGGCCGGCCGGTCCGGTGCGCGGGGTCCGGCCGGGCGCCGTGGTGAGAGCCACGGGACCGGTCCTTTCGTTTGGTCAGGCGATCGCGGACTTGCAGGCGGCGACGAACTGCTCCGCCGCCTGCGCCGGGGTGGCGCGGCCGTACTGGGCGTTCTCGGCGGCCTTCACGAGCTCGGACTTGACCTTGCTGTGCCCCTTGATCGGAACCTGGGGCGAGGCGCCGAACTTCTGCGCCAGGTCGGACTCGACCTGGATGGACTGCTTCATGGCCGGGTCGGTGGCGGTCTCGCTGACCTTGGCGCGCAGATCCATGTTCGACGGCAGACCGCGGTCGGTGCCGAGCAGCGCCACCGCCTCCGGGTCGTTGTTCAGGAAGTTGATCACGTCGACGGCGACGTCCTTGTGCTTGCTGCCCTTGAACACCGACCAGTACATCGAGGCGCGCGCCCACTGGGCGCTCGGGTCACCCGGGTAGGCGACCACGCCCAGCTCGTCCTTGGTGTTCTTCTTCAGGTCCGGCATCTGGTTGACCCAGACCCAGGAGGTGGCCGACTTGCCGGTGACCACGAGCTGCTTGGTGATGTCGCTGGAGTTGCCCTCGTGGATGACGTCCGGCGTCGGGGTGGCGCCCCGGTCCCGCGCGCCCTTCCACAGCTCGAACCACTTCGTCACGTCCTCGGCCGTGAAGCCGAGCTCCTTGCCCTTGTACAGGTCCTTGCCCTGCTGGCGCAGCCACACCCAGAGCGCCTTGTAGTCGGCGCTCGGGTCCTGGGTGCCGGGCACCTTCGTCTTCTTCGCCACCTGCTCGGCCCAGGCGATGTGCTCCTCCCAGCTCATCCCGGTGGTCGGCTCGGGCAGCCCGTTCTTGGTGAGCAGCGTCTTGTTGTAGACCAGGCCCTGGGTGTTCTCCCCAGCGGCCACCCCGGCGAGCTTGCCGTCGACCACGCCGTACTCCAGCAGGCTCTTGGGGAACTTCGACACGTCGAGCTTGCCGGAGTCGCGGTAGCTGCTCAGGTCGAGCGTGGTGCTGCGGCCGGCGTACTCGGCCAGGTAGTTGTCGTCGATCTGGAACAGGTCCGGCGGGTTGCCGCCGGCGGTCAGCGTGGCGAGCTTGTCGAAGTAGCCCTGGTTGGCCTGCCAGGTCTTCTCGAACGTCACCTCGGGGTGCTTCTTGGTGTAGAGGGCCAGGGCGTCCTCGGTGAGCTTCGCCCGGGCCTCACCGCCCCACCAGAAGACGGAGAGTTTGACCGGGCCGCCGTCGCCGCCGGCGGAGTCGTCGCCGCAGCCGGCCGCGCCCAGGGCGAGGGGCACGGCGAGCGCGGCGGCGGCCAGGCCGCGCACGAGTCGGCGTCGGGTCAGGGGGGTACGGTGATCCCGCCCGGCGGGTGCGCCGGCGGTGGGGGACGTTGCGGGGTGCATCTGCGCTCACTCCTCGGCTGTGGGAGGCGACGACGTCACCGGCGGCCGTCCACGGGCCGCCCGGGTCCGCAGTGCTGTGCGGGCCCGGGCCACCTGCTCAGGCTCCGGTGCCGTCCCGGCCGGGCGCGGGGACGGGCCCGGTCGAGTCGCGGACGACCAGTTCGGTCTGGAGCATTACCTGTGCGGTGGTGCGACGGTCGCCGGCCACCACGCCCCGGCCCCGGGCGCCACGCGGCGCGTCGGAGTCGAGTTGCAGCAGCATGTCGACGGCCGTCCGGCCGGCGGCCGCGGTCGGCGTGGCCACCGTCGTCAACTTGGGGCGGGTGAGCCGGCTCAGCGCGATGTCGTCGACACCGACGACGCTCACGTCGTGCGGCACCCGCGCCCCGATCGCGTCCAGCCCCTCGATCAGGCCGATCGCCATCAGGTCGTTGTAGGCGAGCACGGCGGTGACGCCGCTGCGGCGTACCTGTTCGGCGAGCGCGCCGCCGCCGGTCTCGGTGGGCTGGTTGGGTCCGAGGACCGTCAGTTCCGCTCCCCCGCCCCGGGCGGCGGCGGTCGCGGCGCGGCGCATCTCCCGGGCGGTCCAGGAGCCGCGCGGGCCGCCGAGCAGCGCGATCCGGCGGTGGCCGAGCCCGAGCAGGTGCTCGATCGCGGCCCGGGCGCCCTGCCCGACGTCCATCATCACGCAGGGCAGGCCGGCGACCTGGCGGTTTATCACCACCACCGGGACCTCGCGGCTGACCTGCTCGATCAGGCTGTTGCTCATCCGGGGGCTGCACAGCAGCACGCCGTCGACCTGCTTGGCCAGGGCGTGGACCAGGTCCTCCTCGGCGACCGGGTCCTCGTTGGTGTCGGCCACGAACACGTGGTAGTCGCGGTGCCGGGCCTGCCCCTCCGCCGCCTTGATCAGCGGCGGGAAGAACGGGTTGGCGATGTCGGCCACGATCAGGCCGATGTTGTGGGTACGGCCGGTGATGAGGGCCCGGGCGGCCCGGTTGGGCCGGTAGCCGAGGTCCTCCGCGCAGGCCAGCACCCGGACCCGGGTCTCCGGGTTGACCAGGTGCGGGGCCGAGAACGTCCGGGACACGGTGGAGATGTGCACACCGGAGGCGCGGGCGACGTCCCGGATGGTGGCTGGCACGGCGGGCTCCCTCGTCCGATGTGGTGGGCGTCACGGGTGCCGCCCATTAATGCAAACGGTTGCGCCCGTGTCAACGGTCCATTGTTGCGGCTCGATTGCGCCGGCGTTCCCGGCACGTGCATGAATGACCATCAGTGCGGATGAATAGGGCGGCTTGGGCGGCAACCGTTGACGACGCATCCACAGTCATGGTTTCTTCGGCTGCAAACCTTTGCAGCCGACTGGCGGGGAGGCCGACGTCATGTCACCACCGGCCCGGGAACGGGTCCGCCACGCCCTGGTGGGTGCCGGGGCACGCGCCGAGATGTTCGTCCGTGCCCTCGCGCTCGACCACGCCGACACCGCCGAGCTGGTAGCGCTCGCCGACGTCAACCACACCCGGATGGACGCCCACAACCGCTGGCTGGCCGAGCTGGGCCACCCGCCGGTGCCCACGTACGCCGCCGCCGACGTCACCGCCATGCTCGCGAAGGAGCGGGTCGACGTGGTGCTGGTGACCAGCGTCGACGCCACCCACGACGAGTACGTGACGGCGGCGCTGCGGGCCGGCTGCGACGTGGTCGTGGAGAAACCCATGACCGTCGACGCGCAACGGTGCCGCCGCATCCTGGACGCGGTCGCCGAGACCGGCCGGCGCGTCACCGTCGCGTTCAACTACCGCTACAACCCGCTGCACGAGCAGTTCCGGCGGCTGCTCGCCGACGGCGCGGTCGGCGAGATCGGGTCGGTGCACTTCGAGTGGCTGCTCGACGTACGCCACGGCGCCGACTACTTCCGCCGCTGGCACCGGGACAAGTCCGTCTCCGGCGGCCTGCTCGTGCACAAGTCCGGCCACCACTTCGACCTGGTCAACTGGTGGCTGGACGCCCGACCGGTCGAGGTGCACGCGTACGGCCGGCTGTTCTTCTACGGCGAGGACGGCCGCCGGCACGGCTACGCCCGCGACTACGACCGGGCACACGGCTCCCCCGCCGCCGACGGCGACCCGTTCGCGCTGCGCCTGGCCGACCACCCGAGGCTGCGCGAGCTGTACCTCGACGCCGAGGCCGAGGACGGCTACCACCGCGACCGCAACGTCTTCGCCCCCGGCGTGACCATCGAGGACGACCTCGCGGTGCTGGCCCGCTACGACACCGGCGCCACGATGACCTACCACCTGACCGCGTACGCCCCCTGGGAGGGCTACCGGGTCATGGTCAACGGCAGCCGGGGCCGCCTCGAACTCGAGGTGACCGAGAGCGACCACGTCAGCCCGTCCGTCGCCGGAGCGCTGAAGGGCGCGGCGCTGCACGGCGACGAGGCCGCCGTCGAGCAGGGCGCGGCCCGGCTCACGCTGCGCCCGTTCTGGGCGCCGCCGCAGGAGATCCCGGTCGAAGGCTGGACCCGGCGCGGGCACGGCGGCGCTGATGCCCGGATGACCCGGGTGCTGCTCGGCGGCGAACCCGACCCGCTCGGCCGGGCCGCCACCGCCCGCGACGGCGCGCTCGCCCTGCTCACCGGCCTGGCCGCCAACCGCTCGCTGGAGACCGGCGCACCCGTCCGGGTCGCCGACCTGCTCACCCTGCCCTGACCGAGGAGCCCTCGCTGTGCCGATCATCCCCCGCGGCGACCTGCTGCTGCCCGCCGAGCCCGGGCTGCGCGCCCTGGCCCGCGAGCTGTACGCGCTCGCCGCCGAGCAGCCGCTCATCTCCCCGCACGGGCACGTGGACCCCGGGCTGCTGGCCGATGACCAGCCGTTCCCCGACCCGGCCCGGCTGCTCATCGTGCCCGACCACTACCTGACCCGGATGCTGCTCAGCCAGGGCGTACCCCCGGCCGACCTGGGCGTGCCGAGCGTCGACGGCAGCCCGGTGGAGACCGACGGGCGGACCATCTGGCGGCGCTTCGCCGCGCACTGGCACCTGTTCCGCGGCACCCCGTCACGGCTCTGGCTGGAGCAGACGTTCCGGCACGTCTTCGGCGTCGACACGCCGCTGAGCCCGGCCACCGCCGACACCGTCTACGACGCGCTCGCCGCGCGCCTGGCCGAACCGGGGTTCCGGCCCCGGGCGCTGTTCGAACGCTTCGGCATCGAGGTGCTCGCCACCACCGAGTCGCCGCTGGACGACCTGGGCCGGCACGCCAAGCTCGCCGCCGACGGCTGGGGCGGGCCGGGCGGCCGGGTGGTCACCACGTTCCGCCCCGACGACGTGGTGGACATGGAGTTCGGCAACTGGTCGGCGAACGTGGACCGGCTCGCCGAGGTCTCCGGCGAGGACACCGGCACGTACGCCGGATACCTCGCCGCCCTGCGGGCACGGCGGGAGGCGTTCGCCGCCGCCGGAGCCACCTCGTCCGACCACGGGCACCCGACCGCCCGTACCCTCGATCTCGGACCGGCGCAGGCCGCGGCGCTGTACGACAAGGGCCGGCGCGGCCTGGCCGACGCCGCCGACGCCGAGGCGTTCCGGGCGCACATGCTGCTGGAGTTCGCCCGGATGTCGCTCGACGACGGCCTGGTCATGCAGTTGCACCCGGGCGCGGTCCGCAACCACAACCGCTGGCTGCACGCCCGGCACGGCCGCGACGTGGGCGGCGACGTGCCGCAGGCCACCGAGTACGTGCACGCCCTCGCGCCGCTGCTCGACGCGCACGGCAACGACCCCCGGCTCACGGTGGTGCTCTACACGCTCGACGAGGACACGTTCACCAGGGAACTCGCCCCCCTGGCCGGCGGCTACGCGGCGCTGCGCCTCGGCGCGCCGTGGTGGTTCCTGGACTCCCCGGAGGTGCTGCGCCGGTTCCGGGAGGCGGTCACCGAGACCGCCGGTTTCTACAACACCGCCGGGTTCGTCGACGACACCCGCGCGTTCTGTTCCATCCCGGTACGCCACGACGTGGCCCGCCGGGTCGACGCCGGCTTCCTCGCCCGCCTCGTCGCCGAGCACCGGCTGACCGGGGACGAGGCCGCCGAGACCATCGTCGACCTGGCGTACCGGCTGCCGAAGCAGGTCTTCAAGTTCAGAGGCGGGCCCGCATGACCACGATCGTCGACGTCGAGGTGCACGACGTGCGCTTCCCCACCGCCGCCAGCGGCGACGGCTCGGACGCGATAAACAGGGGCGACTACTCGGCCACCTACGTGGAGCTGACCACCGACGGCGGCCCGACCGGCAGCGGGTTCACGTTCACCAACGGCCGGGGCAACGAGATCACCTGCGCGGCGGTCCGCGCGCTCGCCCACCACGTACGCGGACGCACCGTCGCCGAGATCGCCGCCGAACCCGTGGCGTTCTGGCGCTCCCTGGCCGCCGACGTGCAACTGCGCTGGCTCGGCCCGGAGAAGGGCGTGATCCACATGGCCACCGGCGCGCTCGTCAACGCGGTGTGGGACCTGCGCGCCAAGCTGGCCGGCAAGCCGATGTGGCGCTTCCTCGCCGAGGCGCCCACCGACGAACTGGTCGCGACGATCGACTTCCGCCACATCACCGACGCGCTCACCCCCGACGAGGCGGCGGCCATCCTGGACAAGGGACGCGACGGCCTGGCCGACCGGCTGGCCGGGCTGGAACGTGACGGGTTCCCCTCGTACACCACGTCGGTGGGCTGGCTCGGCTACCCGGACGAGCAGGTGCGCGCGCTGACCCGCGACGCGTACGCGCAGGGGTGGCGCGCGATGAAGATGAAGGTCGGCGGGCGGATCGAGGACGACCTGCGGCGGGCCCGGATCATCCGGGCCGAGATCGGCCCGGACGCGCTGCTCATGATGGACGCCAACCAGGTGTGGGACGTGGACGAGGCGATCGCCGCGATGGGCGTGCTCGCCGAGGTCGACCCGTACTGGATCGAAGAGCCCACGCACGCCGACGACGTGCTCGGGCACGCCCGGATCGCCCGCGCGGTCACCGAGCTGACCGGCGGACGCTGCCGGGTCGCCACCGGCGAGGTCGCCGCCAACAAGGTCATCTTCAAGCAGTTGCTCCAGGCCGAGGCGATCGGTGTGATGCAGATCGACGCCTGCCGGGTCGGCGGCGTGGACGAGGTGCTCGCCGAACTGCTGCTGGCCGCGAAGTTCGGCGTGCCGGTGTGCCCGCACGCCGGCGGCGTCGGCCTGTGCGAGTACGTGCAGCACCTCGCGATCTTCGACCACCTGCGGGTCGGCACGAGCCTGGACGGCCGCATGGTCGAGTACGTCGACCACCTGCACGAGCACTTCACCGACCCGGTCCGCACCCGGGGCGGGCGCTACCTGCTGCCCACCGTGCCCGGCTACAGCGCCACCATGCGCCAGGAGTCGATCGCGCGGTTCCGCTTCCCGGACGGCCCGGCATGGCGCTGACCCCCGACCGGCTCGGCCTGGCCACGCTGCGCCACCTGCCGCCGGAGTCCCGGCCGCTGCTGCGCCCCGGCACCGTACCGGCCGGCATCGTCCACCTCGGCCTCGGCGCGTTCCACCGCGCCCACCAGGCCGTGCACACCGAGGCGGCGGTCGGCGCGGCCGGCGGCGACTGGGGCGTCATCGGCGTCGCGCCGCGCAGCACCGACGTGGTCGACGCCCTGGCCGCGCAGGACTGCCTGTTCAGCGTCACCACGCTCGCCGCCGGCGGCGCGGCCACCCGGGTGGTCGGCGCGCTCGCCGGGGTACGGCACGCCGCGAGCGACCCGGACGCGGTGGCCGCCCTGCTCGCCGACCCGGCGATCCGGGTGGTCACGCTGACCGTGACCGAGAAGGCGTACCGGCTCGATCCGGTGACCGCCGCGCTGACCGTGGACGCGGACCTGACCGCCGACCTGACCACCGGCCGTCCCCCGCGTACCGTGCCGGGTCTGCTGGTCCGCGGGCTGCTCGCCCGCGCCGCCGCCGACGCCGGGCCGATCGCGCTGGTGAGCTGCGACAACCTGCCCGCCAACGGGCGGCGGCTGCGCGGGCTGGTCGAGCAGTGCCTCGCGCTGGCCCGGGTACCGGACGCGACAGCCGAACGGGTGCTCACGGCGGTGACCTGCCCCGGCACCATGGTGGACCGGATCGTGCCGGCCAGCACCGACGAGACCCGGGACACCGCCCGGCGGGCGCTGGGCGTGACCGACCTCGCGGCGGTCGCCGCCGAACCGTGGTCGCAGTGGGTGATCGAGGACGACTTCCCCGGCGGCCGCCCGGCCTGGGAACGCTCCGGCGCGATCCTCACCGGCGACGCCGGCCCGTGGGAGCGGCTGAAACTGCGGGCACTCAACGGCGTGCACTCCGCCACCGCGTACCTGGGGGCGCTGGCCGGCGCGGAGACGGTGGCCGAGGCGCTGACGCTGCCGCACCTGGACGCGGTGCTGCGGCGGCTGCTCGCCGAGGAGATCGCGCCGAGCTTCACCCCGCCGCCCGGCGCCGACGTGGCCGACTACGGCGAACAGGTGCTCGCCCGGTTCGGCAACCCGGCGATCCGGTACCGGACGACGCAGGTCGCCATGGACGGCTCGCAGAAGCTGCCGCAGCGGGTGCTGCAGACCGTCGCCGACCTGCGGGCCGCCGGCCGGTCGGCGCGGTGGAGCGCGCTCGTGGTGGCCGCGTGGCTGCGGTTCCTGCTCGGGTACGCCGACGACGGCCGCCCGCTGCCGCTGGACGACCCGCTCGCCGACCGGCTGCGCGCCGCCCTCGCGGCCGGAGCGCACACCCCGGCCGGGGTGGTGGACGCGGTCTTCGCGCTGCGCGAGGTGTTCCCCGCCGACCTGGCCGCGGACGAGGAGTTCCGCGCCGACGTGACCGGCTGGCTCACCGCGCTGGAACGCCACGGCGTCCGGGCCACGCTGGCGGACGCCCGGTGACCGGCGGCGTGCCGGGGACGCCCGGCGGGCGGCGACCGGGCGGGGGTCGCCGGTGAGCGCCGGCGGGCCGCCCCGGGTGGCGCTGATCGGGGCGAACGGGCACGGCCGCTGGCACCGCCGGACCATCGCCGGGCTGCACGCGGCCGGGCGGGCGCGCCTCGTCGCCCTGGTCGACGTGCGGCCGCTGGAGGCCGAACCGGAGGCGCCGGTCCCACCGGAGGCGGCCGTCCTCACCGACCACCGGGACATGCTCGCCGCGTGCCGCCCGGACGTGGTGGTCGTCTGCACGCCGCCGCACACCCACCTGCCGATCGCGCTCGACGTGCTGGCCGCCGGGGCGGACCTGCTGCTGGAGAAGCCGCCGGTGCTCGACCTCGCCGAGCACCTGACGCTCACCGGGGCCGCGGACGCCGCCGGCCGGGCCGTACAGGTCAACTTCCAGGCGCTCGGCTCGGCCGCGCTGACCGAACTGACCGGCGCGCTCGGGCGGCTCGGCCCGGTCACTGGCATCGCCACGCTCGCCGCCTGGCAACGTCCGGACGCCTACTACGCCCGCTCCCCCTGGGCCGGACGGCGAACCGTCGACGGCCGCCCGGCGCTGGACGGCGCGCTCGCCAACCCGCTCGCGCACGCGCTCATGCAGTGCCTCGCCGTCGCCGAATCGGTCACCGGCGCACCGGTGCGGCCGGCCCGGATCGAGGTCGAGCGCTACCGGGTCCGCCCGATCGAGGTGGACGACACCACTGTGCTGCGGCTGACCCCGCACGCCGGGCCGCCGGTGCTGGCCGCGCTCACCCTCGCCGCCGAGGAACACGTCCCCGGGGAGGTGCTCGTCACCGGCGAGCGTGGACGGGCGCTGCTGGAGTACCCGACCGACCGGCTGCGACTACCAGGCGACGACGCGCCGCGCCCGGTGCCCGGCCGCCGGGGGCTGCTGGCGAACCTGCTCGACCACCGCGCGGACGGCACGCCGCTGATCGCGCCGCTGGCGCGTACCGAGCCGTTCACCGCGGTGCTGGACGCGCTGCGGGACGCACCCGTTCCGACGCTGCTCGACGGGGACCTGGTGCGCGAGGCGGGCGACGGCCCGCAGCGGGTGCGGATGGTGCGGGGCGTCGGCGCGGTGCTGCGGGCCGCCGCGCAGACCGGTGCGCTGCCGTCCGAGGCGGCCGTGCCGTGGGCGGTGAAGCCCCATGTGGTGGACCTGCCCGTGCAGTGAATGTCCCTCCAGGAGAACGGAACGAGTCATGCGTACCCGAACCGCAGTCGTCGCGGCGCTGACCGCCGCACTCGTCCTCACCACCGCCGCGCCCGCGCCGGCCGCACCCGGTAAGCCGTCCCGGGCCGCCGAGCTGATCGGTCGCCAGGCCCTCGCCGCGAACGACGGCTGGGCCGCCGCGGGCACCGGCACCACCGGCGGGTCAGCCGCCGCGCCGGACCGGGTGCACGTCGTGCGTACCCGCGCCGAGCTGGTCGCCGCGCTCGGCGGCGACAACGCCACGAACGCCGCCGACGCCACCCCCAAGATCGTGTACGTGGCCGGAACCGTGGACGGTTTCGAGGGCCCGGACGGCACGATGCTGGACTGCGCCGACCTGGCCGACCCGGAGTACTCGCTGCCCGCCTACCTGGCCGCGTACGACCCGGCGACCTGGGGCCGGACGAACCCGAGCGGGCCGCTGGAGGCCGCCCGGGTGCGGTCGGTGGCCGAGCAGACCCGGCAGACGCAGATCAACGTCGGCTCCAACACCACGATCGTCGGGCTGCGGGGCGCCCGGCTCACCGGCCTGACGCTGATGATCGACCGGGTGGACAACGTGATCGTGCGCAACATCGAGTTCGCCGACGCCCGGGACTGCTTCCCCGCCTGGTCCCCGACCGACGGCGACACCGGGAACTGGAACTCCCAGTACGACCAGATCTCGGTGCGGCGCAGCGAGCACGTCTGGATCGACCACAACACGTTCACCGACGGCGACAACCCGGACAACGCGCAGCCCGTCCACTTCGGCCGGCCCTACCAGGTGCACGACGGCTCGGTGGACGTCACGCACACGGCCAGCCTGGTCACCGTGTCCTGGAACCGGTTCACCGGCCGGGACAAGGTGATGCTGATCGGCTCGTCGAACACCGTCGGCCCGGACGTGGGCCGGCTCAACGTCACCGTGCGGCACAACCTGTTCGACGGCACGCTGCAACGGCTGCCCCGGATGCGGTTCGGCCAGGTCGACGTGCACGAGAACCACTACCGCATCGGCGGGCCCGGCTTCGCGTACGCCCTCGGCGTCGGCGTGCAGTCCGCGCTGTACGCGGAGAACAACTTCTTCACGCTCACCGGCGACACCGCCCCCGCCGACCTGCTCTACGACTGGGGCGGCACCGCGCTCACCGAGCGGGGCAGCTGGGTCCGGCAGGGTGACCGCCTGCCCCGGCCGGTGGACCTGCGCGCCGCGTACAACGCCGCCCACGACCCCGACCTCGGCGGCGACGCCGGGTGGACGCCCACGCTGCGCGCCGCCCGGCCGCTGCCGGCCCCGCTGGTCCCGGTCGTCGTGGACGCCTTCGCCGGCGCCGGACGGCTTCCGCTCTGACCTGCGCCCGAGCCCGCACGCGCACCACCTCGACGCCGTCGCGGTGACCGCGACCGCCCGTCCCGGGCCGGCGCCCCTCGGGGTCGCCGGCCCGCCCCGTTGCCGTCTCTGCCGGGCCGCCGGCTGACACGCCGCCGCCGATGCGCGATGATCACGTTGACGGACATCGCCCGCCGAGGGAATGAATCGGCGGCCACCGGGGACAACAGGGTGAGAATCAGGCGGTGAGAGCGCGAGTGGGCGCCCAGGCCCGGGGACGGGCACGGGACGGAGGGCCGGACGTGACGGGTGGGACATCCGGCGACGTCGGCCCGGTCCTCACCATCGACCTACCGGCCGACCCGGCGCGGCTCGCCGCCACCCGGGAACGGCTGCGCGGCTGGCTGCACGCCCAGGGCGTCAGCGACTGGGACGTCGACACCGTGCTCATCGCCACCGGCGAGGCGTGCGCCAACGCCATCGAGCACGGCTACCGCTTCGCCCCGGAGGGCATCACCACGCTGCGGGCCGAGCTGCGCGGCGACCGGCTGGAGATCGAGGTACGCGACCGCGGCGGCTGGCGCGCGGCCGACGGCGACGACAGCGGCGACCGGGGGCGCGGACGGCTGATCATGGCGCGGGTGATGGACGAGGCCACCATCGTCGGCACGCCGGAGGGCACCTGCGTACGCCTGGTCAAGCGCCTCGCCCCGGGAGTCTGACCCGAAGACCCTCCGCCCAGCTCCGGCAGGGGTTAGCCTCGGCCCGGGGAGTACGTGAGCGTCGCTCGCCTCCGCCGGGATGGCGGCATGCGAGCCCGGGGGGTGCCGGCATGCGGGGTCCACTGTGGCGCGGCTGGCTCTGGACGCCGCGTGTCTGGGTCGCGATGACCTTCCGCCGGGCCGGCACCTGGTACGGCAGCCGGTCGCAGCGGCAGCGCCGGAGGGCCGCGACGCGTCCCGCGGCTCCGGCCCGTTTGTGGCACCGCCCCTGGTGGTGGTTGGTGCTGGCGGTCGGCGCCGCGGTGCTGGTGGGTGTCTGGGTGCTCACCCAATTCGTGCTGCCGCTGTGGAACGTGACCGTCGGGCACTGGCGGGTCGAGCGGCTCCCGCCCCTGGCCTGGGTGCAGGACCAGTTCTGCGCCGGGACCGCGAACCAGGGGCAGTGCAAGAAGATCAGCGGCTTCCTCGGCAAGGTTCTCGCCGTCGCGATCGCCTTCGTCGGCTTCTACCTGCTCACCTTCGTCCGCGTGTATCGGCGGTACCAGCGGATCGCCGGGCGGCACCCCGAGGATCTGGTGGGCACCTCGAACGACACGCTCACCGACATCGTCGGCCGCGACGAGCTGTGTGAGGTGCTGATCGAACGGATCCGTGATCCCGACGTCCGGTGCCCGATGATCCTCGTCGGCGGCGTCGGCGCGGGCAAGACCGCGGTGATGCTCCGGTTGACCCATGAGCTGGCGCGGCGCGGCGTCGTACCTGTCGCCCTCTCGCTGCGCGACGTGAAGGACGTGGACTCCCTCGACTTCGAGAAGGCGGCGCGCGAGCAGTTCACGCAGTTCGTCGACCCGTACCTGTGGAACGGCGGGCAGGCCGACCGGTTGTGGCGCCAGCTGCGGTGGAGCAACAAGATCGCGGTGCTGGCAGACGGCTTGGAGGAACTCGGCGGGCAGTACGGGAAGGGCCAGGAGGGTCAGGAGGGCCAGCACGACAGTGTGCTCCGCCAGGCGTTCACCCGGGCCGCGCAGAACCGGCTTCCGCTGGTCACCGCCACCCGCCCCTACGACCCGCTGCGCAGCATGCCGGCGGTGGTGATCGGGCTCGAGCCGCTCAGCGAGACCCACGCGCTCACCTTCGGCCTGGACAGCGACGACCAGGTGCCAAGGTTGGCCCGGATGACCGTCGCGCATCTGATCAACGACGCCGACGTGACCGAGTCACCCGTCTATCTGAAGGTCATCCGGGACCTCAACCGGCTCGGGCGGCTGCCGGAGGGGCTCGGTAGCCACCGGGAGACCGGCGGATCGGTCCGTCCGGTGGACCGGGCGGACATCCGCCGCCGCCTGCTCGACGCATGGCTGCAGGCGCTCCAGGACGGGTACATCTGCGAGGACTTCGCGCATGATTCGGATGAGCGCCGGCACGCCCTGGCCGTGGTGTCCGCCTACGCGTGCGCGGGCCTGCTGCGCAAGTCGCTGAACGTGACCTACGACCAGTTGACGGACGCCGGCGACGACGGGGAGGCGTTCAGAGAAGCGCTCGAAGCCGTCACGTCCCACCTGGAAGATCAGGTCGAGGGCGGGCTCGACGTGCGAAGCCGCGCCGACCTCGTCACGGCCGTCACCACCGCCGGTGAGTTCTCCCTCGTCACCCTGCATCCCGACGGCATGCGCTTCCAGCACGGTGTCGTCCAGGCCTATCTCGGGGCACGGTTCCTGGCCGACCCAGAAGTGCGGGGCGCCCTGCTGCCGCTCCTCGTCGCCGACGAACCCAGCCGGGAGGCGCTCATCGCGCTGGTGCTCCTGTCCCGGGAGCCGGGCCACGGCGCATCCGACGCCGATCTGGTGCAACGGCTGCTGCGCCACGCCGAGAAGGGGCGTAACCCTTGCTGGCGGCTGGAGATGTACGCGACCGCGTTCGAGATCGACGCCGGCATCGGCTGTCCGCAGCAGGAACGGATCGCCGCGACGATCGAGGCGAGCTGGTCCCAGTTCCAGGAGGGCGACGTCGGCGACCGCCCCCTGGACGAGGCGAAACTCGGGCTCGTCCGCCGGTGGGGCGACGCCGCCCGGTACCTCGCCGAACGCCGTCGCCGGCGCCAGGCACCGCAGGCACCGCCCGGACTGCCGTCGAGTTACGCCAGTCTCTTCCGTCTCGCCGCCGGGGAGGCCTCCTACCGGGTCCAGTTGGCTGCCGCCCGCGAGATCGGACTCGGTGGCGCGGACGCCGCCGACGCGCTGCGACCCGAGGGCGGCGTGCTCCCGCACCTGCCCGACCGGAATGCCTCCGCTTCGGCGCTCTGGCCCCGGCGGCTGCGGGCGTGGAGTGCGCCGTTACTGCTCCTCTCGGTCGCCCGCGACACCGAGTGCAGCCCGGAGACCCGGCTGCGGACCGAGCGTCAACTCGATGCCTGGCTCGACGCGCTGGCGGCGAAGCGCGGCCCCGGCCACGACCGTGCGCTCGGCGTCTCCTTGGAGATCGCGCTGGCGCAGGGTTTCCGCATCGCGGCGAACATCCGTCACCTGCCGATCGGCCGGCAGGAGGCCGACCGCAGCTTCCTGGTCGAGAAGGCCGAGTTCGCGCTGGCCCATTCCCGCTTCTGGTACAGCCACCTGGTGCTGATCCAGGCGCTGACCCTGCTGTCGCTGCCGATGAACCCGAGCGAGCCGCTGCCGAAACGGGGGGCCGGCGCCAACCCGATCGGCCTGGTCCAGCACTGGTTGCGCACGGCGGGAAGCGCGGTCACCGACCGCGAACCGTGCCCGGCCCATCCGTTCCTGCTGGCCGCGGCGCGGCTCTGCATGTCGGCACTGGTCACCCGGCAGCCGGAACGGTTCTGCTGGATCGAGGAGGGCGAGACGGCCGGCCGGGTCGGGTCGTGCAGCCCGTCACCCGAGGTACGGCGCAGCCAACGGCTGTGGATTCCCGACTCCACCGGTTGGAGCGTGCTCGAACCCACCGCCGAACGGCTGCTCGCCGACGTCATGCTGCTGCTGAACCTCGCCGACCGGGGCGGATCGGTGAAGCAGCGTGAGGAACGCCTGCACCGGGCCGACCGCTGTGATCTCCCGCCTTGCCTCACCGCGGACCGGGAACCGCTGGAGCCCGAAGGCAGCACCCGCCGGGGCGATGCCTGCGTACCCGGCGCCACCTGCCTGGACGACTGCGCCTTCCGGCTGTGCCCGCTGCCGCCGAAGGGTGAGCCGCTGCCGCACCGGATGGACCAGAACTTCTGCGCCCGGCAGGCCGACCTGACCTCCCTGTGGTACGCGATCTCCGCCCGCGCCTCCTGGCAGAACGTGCGGCGTGCGCGGATGCGCCGGTTCTGGCGACAGATGTCCCGCCGCGACCTGCCGAGGTGGCGCCGCTGGTGAACCGCTCGGCCGCGGTGTCGGACCCCGGATCTAGCGAAGATCGGCTATAAGGGACGCATGGAGTTCCCCGCGTACCTCGCCACCATGCCGATGCACGCGATCACCGAGATCCACGGCGAGCCCGGCCTGCTGGCCCGGTTCCGGCTGGAGATCGAGGCGTTCGACGAGACCGCCCGCGACCGGCTGACCGAGGCGCTCGACCTGGCCGCCGACCTGCACCGCGACGACCGGCGGGTACGCGAGCCGTACCTCAACCACCTGCTGCGGGTGGCGATCCGGCTGATGCACCACTACCAGGTGCGGGACGTGGACGTGATCGTCGCCGGGCTGCTGCACGACGCGGTCGAGGACCATCCCGCCGAGCTGGCCGGGCTCGGCCCTTCGGCCACCGGGCCCGACGTGACCTCGGCGGCGCTCGCCGCGCTGTCCGGCCGGTTCGGGTCGCGGGTCGCCCGGCTGGTCGCGGCGGTCACCAACCCGGCGTACGACCCGGGGCGGGACCGCGACGAGCAGTACCGGGAACATGTGGCGGCCAGCCTGGAACGGGAGCCCTGGGCGCGGGTGATCAAGGTGTCCGACTTCACCGACAACGGTGTGGGCGTGATCCACACGGTCGGGCCGAAGGTGGCCCGCGCCGCCGCCAAGTACCGCCCGCTGGTGCCGGTCTTCCGCGACCTGGTCGCCCGGCCCGACACACCGCTGTCGGCACCGGTGAAGCAACACATCCTCGCCCAGCTCGACCTGGCCGAGGAACGCTTCAGCGCCATCCTCGACCAGCCGGCCTGACCCCGCGCGGTCCGGCGTGTCCCGCCCAGGCCGCCGACGCGACCCGCGCCCTCACCACCCGGCTCGCACTCACCCTCACCTTCGCCACTTCGCCGAACCGGCGCCCGGCCCACCACCCGAGGTGGCCGCATCCCCACCCACCAGACCCGCCACTCCCCCGAACCGGCGCCCGGCCCACCACCTCGCCGAGGTGGCCGCATCCCTCCCCACCGAACCCCACCACCTCCCCGAACTGGCGATCGGCCCACCACCTCCCCGAAGTGGCCGCATCCCCACCCACCAGACCCCACCACCTCGCCGAGCTGGCGGCCATGCTCACCGCACGAGGCCGCCGCATCGGGGAGGTGGCGGCGAAACGGCACCCGGTCAGCCGGTTGCGGGAGGCGGGGCGCCCACCCGCCCGCCGAGCACGGCGGCCACGCGGTCACGCAGGGCGCGCAGTCGGTCCGGGTCGTCGCGCAGCACCACCCGCAGCGTCTCGTGCCCACCGGCGGCGACCGCGCCGAGCACGTCCAGCAGCGTGCCGAGCTGGGCGGGCGGCTCGTCGGCGAGCAGGTCCGCCGCGTCGGTCACGACCAGCGTCAGCGGACCGGAGTCGAGGCGGTCGGCGAGCGCGTCGGCGAGGGCGTCCCAGTTGCGGCCGTACCAGCCGGGCAGCTCCAGCGCCCCGGCCAGCGTCTCGTGCAGCGTGGCCCGGGTCCGGGCCTGCGCGCCGGAAATCAGCACGCCGCCCGGCATTGCCCCGCCGCCCGGCTGCGGGTCACCGCCCGAGCCCGGTACGGCCGCGCCGCCGTCCGGCTCGGGCGGCGTGCCGTCGTACACGAGCCAGGCCGGCGGCTGCGCGGACGCTGCGCCCATGGTCCGTCCCTTCCCGACGGCACCGGCCGGGCACAGCGGGCCCGGCCGGCGCCGAGGCTGCTCAGAGCCGGTAGAAGTTGGCGTAGTGGTCGGGCGAGAACCAGGTCGCCCCGGTGCTCTTGTTGACCACGATCCGGTACGCGTCCCGGGAGGCGTTGCAGGCGCGCGGGTACACGTCGTACTCGTAGTAGGTGGCGCCGGTGGGCAGCTGCCCCTCGTAGTTGTAGAACCGGCCGCCGGCGAAGTTGCACTGGCCGCCGCTCCACGAGTACCAGCCGCGGCTGGTCGGGAAGCTCTTCGCGGACCAGCCGGATCGCGCGGTGCGCGCGTCGGCGCAGCGGGACTGCGTGCAGGAGCCGTAGACGGCTGCCGCGGCGGATTCGGCGAGGCGGGTGGAGACCGTGGACGGTGCGACGAGCGCGGCGGCGGCAACGGCGGTGACCAGGGCGGACGCGGCGAGGGCGCGGCGTACGCGGGTGACGGCGGCGCGGAACGGGGTCAAGGGATCCTCCTTGAACGGGACGACAGCGCATCGATCGGCATTGATGGCCGATCGATGCTCAGTCTGTCGAGGATCCTGCCCGCCGTACAGTCCCGATCCGGCGACGGCGACCCGAACCGCGCGTGAACGCACGGTGGCGGGTGCGGACGGACGACCTCGGTCGCCCGTCCGCACCCGCCGTGTGTGTCAGCGCGTGAACGCCTGGAACTCGGCGATCCGCACGTTCTGCGCCTGCGGGCTGGCGGTGGCGCAGTCGGTCGCCGCCCGCGGGTCGTCGTCCTGCTCACCGGCGTAGTCCGGCGCACCCGTGCACTGGTTGGTCAGCACCTCGACGCGCAGGTGCGTGGCCTTGGTACGCGGGATGTCGAACGACCGCATGATCAGCTCGGGCGCCCGGGGCCGCGGCGCGACGGCCGGGAACGCGTCCGGCCGGCTGGTGTACACCGGCCGGAAGTCCGCCGCGTCGGCGCAGGTCACCGGCCCGGTCGCGGTGCACGCCAGGACCCGGAACTGCCGTACCGCGGAGTACCGGCTCTGGGTGCCGGCGTCGGCGTCACCTGCCACCGGCGGGCGCAGCATGGCGCTCACCTGCACCCGGCGTACCTGCTGGACGTCACCGGCCAGGTCGACGGTGACCTGCCGGCCGGCGACCGGCGCACCGAGCGCGGCCCAGTTGGTGGCCTCGTCGTCGTCGGCGATCTGCGGCAGGTTGATCCCGTCACCGGTGACCGCCGCGCCCGCGGTGGCCGAGGCCAGGTTGGGTCGCAACGTCACCGGCAGCGTCCGGTTCTGACCCGCCTTGACGGTCACCGGGCCGATCCGGGTGTGGCCGTAGCCGGGCGCCCGCACCACGAACTCGTACGTGCCGGGCACCAGGTCGACCCGGTCGGTGAGCGGGGTGGCGGCGTCGGTGTCCGCCACCGGGACGGCCCGCGCCTGGTAGCGCCCGACGAACAGCTGCGCGCCGGCCACCGGCCCGCGCTCGCCGACCGGCAGGAACCGCAGCGCGGCCTCCCGCGCGTACGGCGAGGTGAAGCCCGGCGTGGGGTCGGCGTCGGTGTGGCCGACGCTGGCCGCGGTCTCACCGAGGCCGCGCCCGGCGAACGCGTTCCACAGCAGATCCTGGTTGGCCCCGCCGAAGCGGATCCGGTCGGCGGCGAGCATCGCGTCCCGGGCGTCGACCATGCTGACCTGGCTGACCGACATCAGCAGGAACGAGTCGAAGACCAGCTGGATCCAGCGCCGGTTACCCGGGCAGGCGGTGACGTCGCGGGCGCCGGTCGCGCACGCCTTCTGCACGGCCGGGGTGCCGCTGCCCCACCGGCGCATCATGGCCGCCCGGATGTCGGCGTTCGTGGCGCTCCACACCTCACCGGAGGCGTGCACCTGGAGGCCGACGAGGTCGTAGTCGACCGAGCTGTAGTTGAGCGGGCTGGCGCTCATGTTGTAGTTGCGGATACCCGCGTTCGGGTCCCCGGTGGTGTACTCACCGATGGTGAAGCCGCGCCGGCCGGGTGCGGCGTACCCGTGCTCGAACAGGTACTCCATGGCGAGCTGGTCCGACCAGCTCTCGCTCATGCCCTGCGGCGAGCTGACTCCGGCGCTCGGGCCGGCGATCATGCGGTTGGTGACCGCGTGGCCGTACTCGTGGGCGATCACCGACATGTCGAAGTCGCCGTCGACGCAGGGCGCGTAGAACGAGCCCGCCATCGGCTGCCACAGGTACATGTTGGTGGTCGGCGCGACGCCGTCCGGCGGGGTGATCTGGTTGGCGTTGTTACGCGCCGCGAACGCGGGCGGACCGCCGCTGATGCCGCCGGCCTGCGCGTTGCCCTGCTCGGGGTCGTTACCGAGCCCGCCACGGCCGAGGTTGTCCTGCTGCATGTTCCAGGTCTCCTCGGTGAACCCGAGGTGATAGGTCCAGTCGTGCATCCGGTTGTGCATGGCGAACAGGTTCGCCCGCGCCGCGTCGATGTCGTTCGCCTGCGGCGACGTGAACACCTCCGGGTTGCAGCGCTGCTCCTGCCACTGGTTCGTCCACGGGTAGTCGTACCGGCGGTCCGGGCGCGGCGTCGCGGTCTCGGTGCCGACGCTGAACGGATCGTTGCTGTTCCAGTTCTGCACCGCGATCGCGTTGTTGCCCTTGGTCGTGGTGGTGGACTGGCCGGTGGCCGGGTCCACGTCCCACGCCGGGTGCCCGGGCACGCGCACCACCTCGGCGCAGCCGCGCGCCGGCACGGCGCACCACCGCTTGCGGGTGTCGGCCGACGACTTGTCGACACGCGGCGAGTTCGGGAAGACCTCCCACGAGGCGTGGTCGGCGTCGTGGTCGATCAGGTCCTCGCGGACCAGCACCGCGCCGTCGCGGGCGTCCACGTAGGTGGAGAAGGCGGCCGGGTCCGCGCCGGTGGTGTCCGCGCCGAGGACCACCTCCCACGCCGCGCGCGGCCCACGGTCCGCGGTGGGCACCGCGACCAATGAGGTACGCACGACCTGCGCGTCGGCACGGCCGGCGTCGGCGATGGCGGCGGTACGGGCCTGCTCGGCGCTGATCGTGGCGGGGGCCGGCGTACCGGCGTCACGGGCGAGCGAGGAGCTGACGTGCCACACCGCTCCGTCGCGTACGCCGATCGACAGCATGCCGTCGACGGCGGCCGGCAGATCGCCGAAGCGCTGCCGGAACAGTACCGTCGCGCCCTGCCCCATCGGCGCCACCGTCAGCAGCTCCAGCGCGGCGGCACCCTCGGCGGTCAGGCCCAGCACGTCCCGGTTGGCTGCGACGTACGCGCGCGCGGCGGCGGCCGGGTCGGCGGGCAGCCCGGTGGCGAGGGGCTTGCCGGTGGAGGTGAGCGTGGCGGGCGTACCGAAGTCGGTCCAGCGCACGCGGGCGCCGAGCGCGGCGGCGCGGTCGCGCTGCCGGTCGCTGGCGAGAACGCGGCCCTTGCGGTTGTCGGTGGCCTTGGTGTCGTGCCGGTCGCCCGGCAGGTGGTCGGGTGGCGCCTGGGTACGGGTCTGTTCCCGGGGTGCCGCCTGGCCGCCGCCAGCGGCGGTCAGGACCAGCCCGGCTGCCATCAGCAGCGCGGTGGTCCCCGTCAACGCACGGGATGGTGTGCGCACGGTCCCTCCTGTCATCGTCGAACGGCGATGTCCGTTCCGCCATCCGACCAGCACGATCGACGCGCCGACACCATCCGAACATCCATAAATGTTGCTGCGTCGATTTCTTGGCGACACCGGGCGAGCCTTTTCGAGACTCCCGTCTCACCAGACAGGACACGAACAGATCTTGGTACGAAACGGCCCCCATGAGGGCCCTTTCGTACCAAGATCTTCACAGCGTGAGAAGCATGCCTGACGGGAGGGGAAAGCCGGGTTACATCGTCGTCTCGAAAAAGGTGGTCACCGCCCGGCGGAAGTCGTGCGGGTTCTCGACCCACGGCAGATGACCGGATCCGGGGAGGCTGACCCGCTCGCAGTTCGGCAGCGCCTCCTCCAGCGAGTCGACGCCCCAGCGGGGACGGATGTCCTCGGGGCCGTCGATGATCAGTACGGGCAGGTCGAGTGTGCGGCACCGCGCGGCGATGTCGGATTCCCTGAGCTCCTGCTTCACCTCGGCGTTGAGGGCCCGGTTGCAGTCGTGGTTGATGCCCAGCCACGGTGTGGCCATGCCCTCGGCGTGCGTCATGGCCGCGTCGGGGTCGGCGAAGTCGGCCGACCACTGCAGGATCGCCCGTTCGCGTTCCTCGGCAGGCGTCAGGGTGCGTGCACCCAGCACCTCCCACCGGTTCAGATGAGGCCCGAGCCGCCGCCTGAGATTCCGCTCGTAGTGCGGATGCCAGCCGCGTTCGGGGTCGATGCCGGTGCCGGACACGTAGATCAGGTGACTGACCCGTTCCGGGTGTTCGATCGCGTACCGCAGCGCCAGGTGCGCGCCCCACGAGTGGCCCAGCACCGCCGTCCGCGGTCCGGCCAGGTGTTCGCGTACCGCGTCGAGGTCGGCGACGGAACGGCCGATCGTGTACGGACCACGCCGCTGGGAGCGCCCACAGCCGCGCTGGTCCCACCGGATGACACGGGCGTGCCGGTCCAGCAGCCGGGCGACCGGGCCGAGGTGGTCCCACAGGCCCGGACCGCCGTGGCAAAGCACCAGCGGCGCTCCGGCGCCGACCTGGTCGGCCCACAGGCGACAACCGTCTTCGGTACGCACGTCCTCAGTCATCGCCGACAGTATGGCGAGTCACACGACGACCTGCGGGCCTGCTGGACCGACGCCGGTTACGGCTCTCGCATCCAGGTCTTCGGGTCGGTCACGAAGACGCCCTTGCCCTGCTGACGCCAGATCAGTCCTGCGTGCCGGCGAACAAAGTCCAGGAGTCGATCTCGGTCGGCGCCAGGGGCCGCGCCGGCAGGTAGGACGCCAGGTCGCGGAAGTCCGCCACGGCGTTGTGCACGCACACCGCGAGCGAGAAGTGCAGCAGTTCCCGCGCCGCCCGCGCCTCGGGCGCCATGACGTCGTGGAGCAGCGGGCTGCGCACGTCGAGCGCGAACACCACGTGGCAGGCGCTCTGGTCGGCCTTCACCACGCAGTAGTAGCGCCCCGCCTCGGCCAGCCGGTTGCGGATGTTCGCCCAGGCCATCGCCCCGGAGATGTCCGGCACGTCGGCACCGGCCGCGCAGGCCATCCGGAACACCCAGCGGGCCGGGTCGTCCGGCGACACCGCGCCGTAGACCAGCACCAGGCCGCCGCGGTGGAACACGGCGAAGCCCTGCACGTCGGGGGTGAGGTGCAGGAAGTCCGGGGTCCAGACCCGGTCGTACTGCCGCTCGGCCAGGGACCGCAGGTATGTCACGGCCTGGCCGGCGGCCTGACGAGCGTCTACGCCCATGCGTTCTGGTCCTCCCCCGAAGGATCGCGGAGCCTCACGCTACGAAGCGCTTCGATCACGGATCAAGGTGCGCCGATCGACTCTGGATGGTCGGTCCCGTGAACGGGACCGAACCCGCTCCGAGTCCCACGGATAGGACTACGGGACGGCTCGTCCGATCGGTCAGCGCCCGCCCCTGGCCGGGCGGAACCGCCGTGCGCGCGGCTGCGCGCGTACACGGCTCGGGGTTGTTAGCGTGGATCGCGGACCGCCACGGCGGTCCGGCCACCCCTCGCCCGACGGCCCGCGCGTCCCGGTGACGCCGCGGGACGTGGTGCGGCGATCCGGCATGGAGGGGGTGCGATGACCGCGGTGCCGGAGGGGCCCGAGCCGGGCGGCGGCCGGCCGAAGCCCGGCGCGCCTGTGGACACCCGGCGGCGGCGGTGGGCCGGGCGGGCGCGGGCACTGGGCGAGGCGGCGCGCGTGCGGACCCGGCGCTTCTGGGACGGCGCGCAGCCCACGCTGCGGCAGCTCTGGTGGACCGAGGAGCCGGTGACGCCGGTGACCACAGTCGACCGGCGCGTCCCGGAGCCGCTCGTGGTGCCGGCGCAGGGCCAGGTGTACGTGTTCCTGGTACGCGCCACCTACACCTGGTCGTCGGAGACAGCCCGGCCGGAGCTGTTCGGCTGGTACGTGGACTACTTCCAGCAGCAGGCCACGCAGCGCCTGAACCGGCTGGCCGTGCGGTGCGCGGCGGAGGTGCCGCCGCACCGTCCGCGCGACCTGCACGCCGCGTTGACCGCCGCGCTCGCCGACGAGGATCCGCCACCCTGGACGTACGCGCGCGGCGAGGTGACGTTCGCCTGCGAGCCGGACGTCACGGTCCACCTGGACGAGCGGGTGCGCAAGCTGCTCCAGCCGTACTGGGAGCAGCGCATCGCGCTGGAGTGCGAGCGTGACCTGGCCCGGCGCCGTGCCGAGTACGCCGAGGAACGCGACCGGCGCGAGCGGCCGGCGGCGGCGCGGGCCGGGAAGGACGGCGAGCCGGCCGCCACGGCACCGCCTGCCGACGGGACCGGGCCGGCGGGCGCGGCACGGGACGCGCGAGGGATGCCCGGCGAGGCGGGCCGGGCGCGGCGTGGATCGCGGCCGGGCGGGCCGGTGGACTCCTTCACCCCGTTGGAGCCGCTGCTCCCCCCGCCTGCGCCGCGTCCGGCTCCGGGACAGCGGCCCCGCCCGGGCGAGCCGGAGCCGCCCCAGGTCTGAGCCCGGGGCGGTCAGCCGGGACGGCGGTGGTGTCGGGGCGGGCCTGGCGGGCGCAGGGCTGGCCGCGCGGCCCGCCGATCTGGCAGTGCCCGGGAGCGCCACGGGTCTCCGTCCGGGCGGCCGCCTCCCCTACGTTCAGCCGACCAGGGCGGCGTACCGGCCGCGACGGTCCAGCAGCGCGTCGTGGGTGCCGGATTCGACGATCCGGCCGTGGTCGAGCACCGCGATGCGGTCGGCGTCGCGGACGGTGGAGAGCCGGTGCGCGATGGTCACCACCGTGCGGCCCCGGGCCAGCTCGTCCAGCGCCCGCTGGACCGCGCGTTCGGTCTCGGTGTCCAGCGCGCTCGTCGCCTCGTCCAGCACCAGGATCCGCGGGTCGCGCAGCAGGGTCCGGGCGATCGCCAGGCGCTGCTGCTCGCCGCCGGAGAACCGGTGGCCGCGCGAGCCGACCATGGTGTCGTACCCGTCGGGCAGCGCGGTGACGAGGTCGTGGATGCGGGCGGCGCGGGCGGCGGCCTCGATGTCGGCGTCGGTGGCGTCCGGGCGGGCGTACCGGAGGTTGTCCCGCACGGTGCCGTGCAGCAGGTACGTCTCCTGGCTGACCACGCCCACGACGGCGGCCAGGTCGGCCGGGCGCAGGTCGCGCAGGTCGATCCCGTCGATGGTGATGCGGCCGGCGTCCGGGTCGTGCAGCCGGCTGATCAGCGCGGCGAGCGTGCTCTTGCCGGAGCCGGTCTCCCCCACCAGCGCCAGGCTGGTGCCGGCCGGGACGTCCAGGCTGACGCCCGCGAGGGCGGCGGTGTCGCTGCCCGGGTAGCTGAAGGTGACGTCCTCGACCCGCAGGTGGCCGCGGGCGGTGGCCGGGTCCAGCGGGACCGGGCGGGCCGGCTCGGCGACCTCGACGGGCAGGTCGAGGTATTCGAAGATGCGGGCGAACAGCGCGAGGGACGCGGTGAGCGTGACGCCGACGTTGAGCAGGCCCATCAGCGGCCGGAACAGGTTGCCCTGGAGCGCGGTGAACGCGACGAGCGTGCCGATGGTGAGCGTGCCGGCGGTGCCGGGCAGGCCGGCGCTCAGGTAGATCACCGCGGGGATGGCGGCGAAGACGATGCTCATGGCGGCCATCCGCCAGCGCCCGGCCAGCTCCGAGCGCAGTTCCAGGTCGACCAGGCGGGCCGAGGAGGCGGTGAACCGGTCGACCAGGGCCGGTCCGGTGCCGAGCGTCTTGGCCAGCCGTACGCCGCTGACCGACAGCCCTTCCTCGATGGTCACGGTGAGGTCGGCCAGTTCACGCTGGCGCTGGGCGGTGATCTCCCGGCGCAGCCGGGCGACCCGGCGGGTGAGCCAGAGCGCGGGCGGCAGCACGACCGCCGAGACGAGGGTGAGGCGCCAGCTCAGCGCCAGCATGGCGACGGTCGTGGCGACCACAGTGGTGAGGTTGGCGGCGATCGAGGTGGCGGTGGAGGTGACCACCGCCTGCATGCCGCCGATGTCGTTGGTGATGCGGGACTGGACCTCCCCGGTGCGGGTGCGCACGAAGAAGCCGATCGACTGCCGCTGGAGGTGGGCGAAGACGTCGGCGCGCAGCCGGTGCATGACCTCCTGACCGACGCGGGTGGAGATCCAGGTCTGCGCGACGCCGAGCACGGCGGTCACGGCGGCGACCGCGACCATGCCCGCGACCAGCCAGGCCAGCAGCGTCAGGTCACGCTCGGGCAGGGCCCTGTCGATCACGGTACGCAGCAGGAACGGCGTGGCCATCGCGATGATCGAGGACGCCACGATGATCGCCACGACGGCGGCGAGCGGGCCTCGGTGGGCGGTGAACAGGCCGCCGATGCGGCGCAGGGACACGTCGCGGGCCTGGGCCTTCTCGGCCGGGGAGACGGTGCGGCCGTCACGGCGGCCGTCGGGGATGCGATCCAACTGTGCTCCTCGTGTGGGGGACGATGCTGAGGTTACCTCAACATGAGGGAACAACACGAAAGGCTGTTACCGTATTCCCCGTGAACGGCAGCGACGAGAGCCTGGCCGAGACGTTCTGGGCGGTGACCCGCCGGCTGCGGCACCAGACCAAGCGCGCGCTGGAGCCGTGGGAGATCAGCCCCGGGCAGGCGCGGGCGCTCGGCGTGCTGATCCGCCACGGCGCGCTGCGGCCCGGCGCGCTCGCCGAACACCTCCGCATCGCGCCGCGCTCGGCGACCGAGGTGGTCGACGGGTTGCAGGAGCGGGGTCTGGTCGAGCGACGGCCCGACCCGGGCGACAGGCGGGCCACGCTGGTCGCGCCCACCGCCGAGGGCGAGCGGGTGGGCACGGCGATCCGGCAGGCCCGGGCCACCGAGGCGGAACGGTTCTTCGGCGCGCTCTCACCGGACGACCGGGCCGAACTGGCCCGGATCCTGCGCCGCCTGCGCGAGGACTAGCCCCGATTTCACCCGCTCCGGGTGAGGCGACAGCCCCCGTGGCGGGGAATAGCGCCACCGGGAGGAGGGCCGATGGCCGACGCCACCGAAGAGTTCTTCCGGGGCCTGGGGCAGCGCAGGCAGCGCGGGCTGACGGCGCTCCACGAGGGCACCGTCCGGTTCGACATCGCCGGCGACGGGTCGGTCGACCACTGGCTGGTCTCCATCGCCCGGGGCGAGGTCACCGCGGCACGGCAGACCACCGGCGGGGACGCGGTCGTCCGGGCGGACCGGGCCGTCTTCGACCGGATCGCGCGGGGTGAGGCGTACTTCCTGACCACGGTCCTGCGCGGCGAGGCCGAGGTGGAGGGCAGCCCGCGGCTGTTCGCGACCGTACGCCGGCTGTTCCCCTCCCCGCCCGGCTCGCGCCCGGAACGACACCGGGGAGACGACAATGGGTGACGACCACGTCGGCATCTTCGACGGGACGATCTTCCTGGTCTGCGACCGGTCGGGCGACATCGTCCCGTCGGCCGACGCCACCCACGGCCTGTTCGCCCATGACACCCGCCTGCTGTCCCGGTGGCAGCTCACCATCGACGGCGAGCGGCTCAGCACGCTGTCCATCGACGACATCCAGTACTTCGAGAACCGGTTCTACCTGGTTCCGGGTAGTCAGGACGTCTACGTCAACAGCACGCTCGAGGTGCGCCGCACCCACACGCTGAACAGCGGACTCCAGGAGGATCTGCTCCTGGTCAACAACGACCGGCGGCCCGTCGACCTGACCGTACGGATCGAGGCGGACGCGGACTTCGCGGACCTCTTCGCGGTCAAGGAGGGCACGACGGACCGCCAGGGGCGGCACTACCGGCGGATCGACGGCCCGCGACTCGTCCTGGGTTACCAGCGCGAACGGTTCCGCCGCGAGACGATCGTGTCGGCGACGGCACCGGCGCAGGTGGACGAGAACGGCCTGACGATGCGCGTGCACATCGAACCGCACGGCCGGTGGCAGACCCGGCTGACCGCCGAGCCGGACCTCCCCCTGCCCCGCGGGCTGGAGCGGCTCAGCCTGCCCGGGCGGGCCGAGGGCCGCGCCCGGAACAAGCCCGCCGAGCTACGGGAGTGGCTGGACCGGGCACCGCGCCTGGAGACCAGCTGGGGACCGTTGCAGAACACCTACCGGCAGAGCCTGATCGACCTGGCCGCGCTGCGGTTCAGCCCGTTCCTCGCCGGGGCCGGGTGCGTCCTGGCCGCCGGGCTGCCGTGGTTCATGTGCCTGTTCGGTCGCGACAGCATCCTCACCAGCCTCCAGGCGCTGCCGTTCGCACCCGAGCTCGCCGCCACCACGCTGACAGTGCTCGCCTTCCGGCAGGGCAGCCGGATCGACGACTTCCGGGAGGAGGAGCCGGGCCGGATCCTGCACGAGATGCGCTACGGCGAGCTGACCGTCTTCGACGAGGCACCGCACAGCCCCTACTTCGGCAGCGCGGACGCCACTCCCCTGTTCCTCGTGCTGCTCGACGAGTACGAGCGGTGGACCGGCGACGCCGCCCTCGTACGGGCGGTGGAGCAGGAGGCGCGGGCGGCGGTCGACTGGATCGACCACTACGCCGACCGGGCCGGCAACGGCTACGTCTCCTACGAGCGGCGCAACCCGGTGAACGGTCTGGAGAACCAGTGCTGGAAGGACTCCTGGGACGGCATCTCCTACCGCGACGGCCGGCTGCCGAGCTTCCCGCGCGCCACCTGCGAACTCCAGGGGTACGCGTACGACGCGAAGGTGCGCACCGCCCGGCTGGCCCGCGAGATCTGGCACGACCCGGCGTACGCGGACCGGCTGGAGCGGGACGCCGCCGACCTCAAGCGCCGCTTCAACCACGACTTCTGGATCGACGACGGCGAGTACATGGCGCTGGCGCTGGACGGCGACGGCAGCAAGGTGGACGCCCTGTCGTCGAACATCGGCCACCTGCTGTGGAGCGGCATCGTCGAGGAGCCGAAGTCCGAGGCGCTGGTGCGGCACCTGATGTCACCGGCGATGTTCAGCGGCTGGGGTGTCCGCACGCTGGCCGAGGGCGAGGCCCGCTACAACCCGGTCGGCTACCACGTCGGGACCATCTGGCCGTTCGACAACTCGTTGATCGCCTGGGGCCTGCGGCGCTACGGGTACGCCGACGAGGCGGCCCGCATCGCGGCCGGCATCCTGGACGCGGCGGCCTTCTACGACGGCCGGCTGCCGGAGGCGTTCGCCGGGCACGCCCGGTCCGAGACCCGCTACCCGATCCGGTATCCGACCGCGTGCAGCCCGCAGGCCTGGTCGGCCGGAGCTCCACTGCTGCTCCTGCGGACGATGCTCGGCCTGCGGCCGGTCGGCGACGATCTCGTGGCCCGGCCCGCCCTGCCTGCTAGCCTCGACTACGTGGCGCTGCTCGACGTCCCCGGCCGCTGGGGGCGCCGGGACGCCTTCGGCAGGAGCACCGCCGCCGGCGGCCTGAGCCGCTACGAGCTGGCGCCGCAGCAGCTCTCCGCACCCTGACGGGACCGACATGCAGCGCATCGACTGGGCATACACCGCGGTCGTGGGCGTCCACTGGCAACCCGAGGTGGTCAGCCCCGACGGCGTCTTCGGCGCGTACTTCGCCGATCAGGTGGCCCGGCACGGCGTGGCGGCGAACGCGGCGCGGGTCGCTGCCGCCGCGCGGGCCGCGGGCGGCCTCGTGGTCTTCACCCGGGTCGCCTACCGGCCCGGCTATCCGGACCTGATCGCCAACACCCCGAGCTTCGCGATGATCGCCGAACGCGGGGCGTTCCTGGAGGGCGACCCGAAGACCCGGATCGTCGACGAGGTCGCGCGGCAGCCCGGCGACGTGGTCGTCACCTCCACCCGGCTCGGCGGATTCTCCGGCACCGACCTGGACCTGATCCTGCGCGGCCGGGGCGTGCGGACCGTGGTGTTCACCGGCGTCGCGACGAACCTGGCCGTCGCCGCCACCGCCTACCAGGCGGTCGACAACGGATATCGCATCGTCACCGTCTCCGACGCGTGCACGGCGGCCACCGACGAGCTGCACGACGCCTACCTGAGCACGCTGGGCCAGCTCGGCGAGATCGCCGCCACCGGCGAGTTCGCCTGACCGGCCGCGGGGAGCGCTCAACGCAGAGCGCCGGAAGCGCTCAGCGCGGGCCACCGGCGACGCTCAGCGCAGGCCGGCGGCGATCGCGTCGACCAGCAGCGCGCCGAGCGTACGGGCCATCACGGCGCGGGCGGCGTCGACGTCGAGCCCCATCGAGTCGCGCATCATCGACCAGGACGACCAGGTGCCGGCCACCGTCAGCGCGTCCAGCAACTGCGCGCGGCCCGGCCCGGCCTGCGCCAGTTCCGGGGCGAACACCGCCTCGATCTCCTGGCGTACCCGGGCGATGGCCGCCTCCCGGTTGCGGCGCAACTGCGGGGAGAACGGCTCCCGCAGCGCCGACGCGCGGGCCGAGGGCGCCAGCACCTCCAGCAGCCGGGCGCGCTGGTCGCAGAACGCGGCGATCCGGGCGGTCAGCGGCAGCTCCGGCGACACCGGCCGCCAGAGCGCGGCCTGCCGTTCGCCGACTCGCCGCCCGGTCGCGGCGAACAGCGTCTCCATGTCCTTGAAGTTGGTCCAGAGGGTGCGCAGCGACACCCCGGCCCGCTCGGCGATCCGTTCTCCGGTGGGCCGCAGGTCACCGGAGTCGATCAGGGTCAGGTGCGCCTCCACGATCGCGGCCCGGGTCCGCTCGGCCCGCGCCGCCCGGCCGTCCACGCGCTCCGGCGGGTCGGTCTCCACCTCGATCATGGGTACGGGATCTCCTGTTGCTCGTCTGCCGGCGGCCACTCTACGTGTGTGCCGCCGGGCGGTCGGCACCCGGCCGCCCGGCGGCAGCACGGCGGTCAGGACGTCGGCACGGCCTCCGCCGGCGGGTTCGTCGGCGGCTCGGTGAACTCGGTGACCGCGCCGTCGCCGTCGTCGGTGGTGTACGCGGGACCGAAGTACTCCTGCACGCCGTTTGTCACCTTCGTGAGCCGCACACCGCCGTAGCCGGCGTGAACGCCGTCGGCGTACCGGAAGGGGGTCAGGCCGGGCCCGCGGAAGCCGCCCTTGCGCACGGCCTCGACCAGCTTCTCCCGGGTGGGGTCGGGCCCGGCGGCGAGCATGGCCTGGACGAACGTGTATGCCATCGAGTAGCCGTAGATGGCGTTGCCGTCGACCGGGTTGCCCGCGTTGTACCTCTGGTGGATCTTGGTGAACTCCTGGATCCACGGGTTCGCGGTGTCGGCCACGTTCGGCAGGTAGTTGTCGGCGACCATGCCCTCGAGGATCACCTTCTTGTCGCCGAGCTGGGCCGACAGCGTGGTGTAGTCGGCGCCCACGTTGGAGACCACCCACTGCGCCCTGAAGCCCTGCCCGGCGGCCTGGCCCATGGCCAGCGCGGTGAAGCCGGGGATGGTGGCCGAGATGACCACCTGGCAGCCGGCCGCGCGCAGCGCCCCGATCGCCGGGCCGACCTGCTGGTTGGTGGTGGTGTACGTCTGCTTCGCCGCGACCGGGCCGAGGACCTGCTCGACGCCGGCCAGCGAGTCCCGTCCGAAGTCGTCGTTCTGCCCGAAGTGGCAGACCTTGGCGCCGGGGAACTCCCGCTTGACGTAGCTGGCCAGGATCTTGCCCTCGACTGTGTAGTCGGGCTGCCAGCCGAACGTGGTCGGGTACTTGTCCGGCTGGTTCCAGTTGCGGCTGCCGGAGGCGACGAACAGGTCCGGCACCTTCTGCGTCTTGACGAACTCCAGCACGTTCGTGTGCGTGGGCGTGCCGAGGCCACCGAGCAGCGCGAAGACCTTGTCGTCGAGCACCAGCTTGCGGACCACGTTCTCGGTGTTCGCCGGGTTGTAGCCGTCGTCCATGACCTTGTAGACGATCTTCCGGCCGTGCACCCCGCCCTTGGCGTTGACGTGCTCGAAGTACGCCTTGGTGGCGGCGGAGATCTTCGAGTAGCCGGGGGCGGCCGGTCCGGTGAGCGGTTGGTGGGTGCCGATGACGACCTCGGAGTCGCTGACGCCGGGGACGTTCTCGGCGGCCTGCTTCTCGTCGTCGGCGCAGGCAGGCAGCGCGGCCAGCAGGGCCAGGCCGGCGGCGGCCGCGAGAACGCGGCGGGTGGTGGGGCGCATGGTTCTCCATTCCGGTGCGACGGTGCGAACGGTGGGTGGAACCGGTGGGCTCAGCGGTCCGGCGACCGGCGGGTGGCGCGACGGCGGCGCAGCGCGGCGCGCAGCCGGGCACCGACGGCACGCACGCCGCCCTGCAGGCCGCCCGGGGCGGCGAGCATGACGACGATGAGGATCAGGCCGAACACGGCGAGCGCGAGGTTGCCCTCCAGCCGCCGGGCCAGCCCGGCGGACAGGCTGAGGTGTTCGGTGAGCAGGCCGGGCAGGTCCTGGAGCGCGACCAGCAGCACCGCTCCCCAGACCGCGCCGGCCAGGCTGCCCAGCCCGCCGATCACGATCGCCATGAGCAGGAACAGCGACAGGTCCAGCGGGAACTTGCCGGGTGCGACGGTGGCGGTGAGCATCGCGTACACGCCGCCGCCGAGGCCCGCGCAGGCGGCGCTGACCACGAACGCGAGCACCTGCGTGCGGGCCACCGGGATGCCGGCGAGCCGGGCCGCGACCTCGTCGTCGCGGACCGCCCGCAGGGACCGGCCGAAGCGGCTGCGCACCAGATTGGCCAGCAGCAGCATGGTGAGCAGCGCGGCGGCCAGCGCGATCCAGGCCAGCCAGCGTTCCGGCTGGAAGTAGGCGCCGAGCGCCGCCGGTGGCGTCTGCGCCGGGAACCGCAGCCCCTGCTCGCCGTTGAACACACCGGTGAAGATCGTGGTGACCGCCGGGACGAGCGTCGCCACGGCCAGGGTCACGCCGGCCAGGTAGGGTCCGCGCAGCCGGGCCGCGGCCAGGCCGACGACAAGCCCGCCGAGCGCTGTCACCGCGACGGCGACGAGCAGCGACGCGGGCAGCGTCCACCAGCCGCGTACGGCCCGCTCGTCGAGGGCCTGCTGGGTCAGCGCCACGGTGTACGCGCCGGTGGCCATCAGCGCGCCGTGCCCGAGCGACAGCTGACCGTTGAGTCCGACCAGGACGGTGTGCCCGGCGGTGACGCAGAGGAACGCGCACACGCGCGCCACCTGGAGGTTCTGGTACGGCGCGAGCTGGTTGGTCACCAGCACGACGAGCGTGCCGGCGAACACGGCGACAGCCAGGTGGCGCAGCAGCGTGGAGCCGCGCGCGTCGCGTCCGGCGGGGGCGCCGGGGAGCAGCCGCCGCAGCGGGGACGGCGCGGCGGGCGCGATCTCGGTGGGGGTGCTCGTCACACGTGCCTCGCTCTCGCCGCGGAGAAGAGCCCGCCGGGGCGGACCAGCAGGACGGACAGCAGCAGCACCAGGACGGCCAGCGGGGTGGTGTCCGGTCCCAGGTAGCCGGTGACGTAGGACAGGATCAGCCCGACCAGCAGGCCGCCGACCACCGCGCCCACCGGGCTGTCCAGGCCGCCCACCACGGCGGCGGTGAACGCGACCACGAAGACCAGGTCCATGGCGTGCGAGTGCAGGCCGAGTCCGGTGGGGACGACGAGCATGCCGGCGAGTGCGCCGACGCCGGCGGCGAGGGCCCAGCCCAGCGTGAGCATCCGGCCGACGCTGACGCCGAGCAGCCGGGAGACCTCGGGCGCGAACGCGGCGGCCCGCATCCGCAACCCCACCGGGGTACGGGTGAACAGCAGCGCGAGCAACGCCACCACCGTCAGCGCCGCGCCGAGCACCCACAGGTCGTACGGGGACAGCGCGGCCACCCCGCCGATGGTGAGCGCGTCGGTGTCGAACGGCGCCGGTGCGGGCCGGTAGTCGTTGCCGAAGACGATGCCGAGCACCGCCTGGATGACGAGCACCAGGCCGAGCGCGACGATCACCTGGTTGAGCGGGCCGCCGGGGCCGGCGAACCGCATCAGCACCCGCTCCACCAGCGCGCCCAGGGCCAGCCCGGACAGGATCGCGGCGGCCAGGCCCAGCCAGTACGAGCCGGTGGCGGAGACGACCGCGTACCCGACGTAGGCGGTGGCCACGGCCATCGCGCCCTGGGCGAAGTTGACCACCCGGGCGGCCCGCCAGATGAGTACCAGCGCGAGCGCGAACGCCGCGTAGACCGCCCCGGCGGCGAGCCCGTCGAAGGTGAGGAACCAGAACCGCTCCATCCGCGACCCCTTCCTAGAATCCGAGGTACGCGTGCCGGAGCTGGTCGTCGTCGCGCAGCCGGGCGGCCGGCGCGGCCGTCACGACCCGCCCGAGCGACATGACGATGCCCTGGTCGGCGACGGACAGCGCGGTGCGCACGTTCTGCTCGACGAGCAGCACGGTGAGCCCTCGTTCGTCGCGCAGCCGCCGCAGCAGCGCCATGATCTGCGCGGCCACCTTGGGCGCCAGCCCGAGCGACGGCTCGTCGAGCAGCAGCAGCCGGGGCCGGGCGATCAGCGCCCGGCCGATGGCGAGCATCTGCCGTTCCCCGCCGGAGAGCTGATGCCCGGCGTGGTCGCGGCGGCGGGCCAGGGCGGGGAACAGCTCGTACACCTCGTCGAGCGCGCGCCGGGCGTCGGCCCGGTCGCGCCGCCACAGCCCGCCCAGGCGCAGGTTCTCCGCCACCGTCAGTTCGGTGACCACGCCGCGCCCCTCGGGCACGTGCGCCAGGCCGCGCCGGACCAGGTGTTCCACCCGGACGCCGCGCAGGTCCTCGCCCGCGTACCGGACCCGGCCGCCGGTGGGCCGCAGCAGACCCGAGAGGGTACGCAGCAGCGTGGTCTTGCCCGCGCCGTTGGCGCCGAGCACGGCGGTGACGGTGCCGGCCGGGACGGTGAACGCGACGTCGCGCAGCACCGGCACGGGTCCGTAGCCGCAACTGAGCGCCTCGACCTCCAGCACGGCGGTCACGACGCGCTCCCGGTCGGCTCGGCGGACACGTCGGCGCCCAGGTACGCCTCGGTGACCCGGGGGTCGTCGCGGATGCCTTCCGGCGGCCCGGCCGCGATCACCTTGCCGAAGTCGAGCACCACCAGTTCCTCGCAGACCGACATGACCAGGTCCATGTGGTGCTCGACGAGCAGCACGGCGCAGCCGTCGTCGCGTCCGGGCAGCGCGCGGACCAGGTCGGCCAGCTCGGCCACGTCGTCGGCGCCGAGACCACCGGCCGGTTCGTCGAGCAGCAGCAGCCGGGGCCGGGCGATCAGCGCGCGGGCCAGCGCGACCCGCTTGCGCACCGGGTAAGGGAGGGTGGCGGGCGCGGCGTCGGCGTACTTCTCGATGCCCAGCTCGGTGAGCAGGTCCAGCGCCCGGGCGCGCAGCCGCCGTTCGTCGTCGTCGCTGCGGGGCAGGCCGAACAGCGCGGCGGCGAAGCCGGCGCGGGCGGTGTGGCTGGCACCGGCGACCACGTTCTCCAGCACGCTCAGCCCGGCGAACAGGCCGACGCCCTGGAGCGTGCGGGCGATGCCGAGCCGGGTGAGGGCGTGCGGGCGGGGCCGGAACGGCCGGCCGTCGAGGGTGAGCGAACCGTCGGTCGGCCGGACGAAGCCGCAGACCACGTTGAACAGGGTGGTCTTGCCGGCCCCGTTGGGGCCGATCACGCCGACGATCCGGCCGGGCGGCACCCGCAGCGAGACGTCGTCGAGGGCGACCAGACCGCCGAAGCGTACGCCGACGTGGTGCAGCGCCAGGCCCGGTTCGTCGGTGGCTGTGGCCGGTGGGCTCATCGTCACCTCGTGCCGGTCGACGGAGCGCGGAAAAACTAATTACACCGGGAGTGTACTTTTCTCTGCCGCCGCGTCAATGCCCAGGCGATCACCGCTCGCTTCTGGGGGCTACCAGCCTCCTACGTGCACTGCCGGTGTGATCATCCCGCCGTCCGGTCGCGGACGCGGCGCAGGAACGTCTGCTCCGCCGCGTTGCCGGTGCCGGCGATCGCCGCGTCGTACGCCTGTCGCGCCTGCTTCGGACGGTCCAGCCGGCGCAGCAGGTCGGCCCGGATGGCGTGCCACACGTGGTAGCCGGCCAGGTCCAGACGCTCCACTTCGGCCAGTCCCGCCGCCGGCCCACGTACCTCGGCGAGCGCGACCGCCCGGTTCAGCGCCACCACCGGCCCGGGCGCGACGGCGGCGAGCTGGTCGTAGAGCGCGAGGATCTGGGTCCAGTCGGTGGCGGCGGCGGTGGGCGCGTCCGCGTGCACCGCGCCGATCGCGGCCTGGATCTGGTACGGGCCGGGCCGGTCCCGGCGCAGGCACCGGCGGACCAGGTCCTGCCCCTCGGCGATGAGCTCCCGGTCCCACCGCGCGCGGTCCTGCTCGGACAGCGACACCGGCACCCCGTCCGGGCCGGTCCGGGCGGCGCGGCGCGCCTCGGTGAGCAGCATCAGCGCGAGCAGGCCGAGCGCCTCCGGCTCGTCCGGCATCAACGTCACCAGCAGCCGGCCCAGCCGGATCGCCTCGGCGCCCAGCTCGGCGCGGCCCAGCCGTTCCCCCGCGCTCGCCGTGTGCCCCTCGTTGAAGATCAGGTACACCACGGCGAGCACGCCGCGCAGCCGGTCCGGCAGGTCCGCGTCGCGCGGCACCCGGTACGGGATACCGGCGTCGCGGATCTTCGCCTTGGCCCGGACCAGGCGCTGCGACATGGTGGGCTCCGGCACCAGGAAGGCCCGCGCGATCTCGGCGGTGCTCAGGCCGCCGAGCAGGCGCAGCGTCAGCGCCACCCGGGCGGGAGCGGCGAGCGCCGGGTGGCAGCAGGTGAAGATCAGGCGCAGGCGGTCGTCGGGCACGGGCCCCTCCTCGGCGGGCGGGTCGTCGTCGGCGCGCAGCAGGGCGGCCTCGGCGTGCCGGGCCGCCCGGGTCGCCTCGCGCCGCAGCCTGTCGATCGCGCGGTTGCGGGCGGTGGTGATGATCCAGCCGGCCGGGCTGGCCGGCGGCCCGTCGGCGGCCCATCGCGTCACGGCGACGGTGAACGCCTCCTGGACCGCCTCCTCGGCGAGGTCGATGTCGCCGAGGAGACGGACCAGGACGGCCACCGCGCGGCCGTACTCGGCCCGGAAGACCCGTTCGACGTCGGTCATCCCTCGCCCTGGAACGGGCGGACCTCGATCGGCAGCGTGGTCGCGAGGGCGTAGCGGCGGCCCCAGTCCAGCGCGGCGTCCAGGTCGGCCGCCCGGATGATGGTGACGCCTCCCAGGTACTCCTTGCCCTCGGCGAACGGCCCGTCGGTGACCAGCACCTCGTCGCCGGCCGGGCGCAGCACGGTGGCGGTCTGCGGGTCGTGCAGGCCGTTGCCGAACACCCAGCACCCCGCCTCCCGCAGGTCCCGGCCGATGGCCTCGACCTCGCGCATCACCCCGGCCAGGAACTCCGGGTCCGGGCGGCCCTGGCCGGCCGGCTGGTACATGCTGATCAGGTACTGCTTCATCGGCTTCTCCTCGTCACCGGACGGCCCCGCGCCGCCCTCTCACCCTCCACACGAACGGCCGACGCCGGTTTCGACACGCCGGGCCGGGTGAATCCGGCCGGGAGCGGGGTACGCCGTCGCGTGCGCCGCCACCGGGTCGTCGTCGTGGGAGCCGGGTTCTCCGGTCTGGCCTGCGCGCTCGCGCTGGACGCGGCCGGCGCGCAGGTGCGGGTGCTGGAGGCCCGGGACCGGGTGGGCGGCCGGACGCTGAGCCGCCCGCTACCCGGCGGCGGCTGGCTCGATCTCGGCGCGCAGTGGATCGGCCCGACCCAGGACCGGATGTACGCGCTCGTCGCCGCGTACGGCCTGACCACGTTCTCCTCCCCCGCGCACGGTGCGGCGGCGCTGCTGCTCGGCGGACGCCCGGCCACCGGCGAGCCGCCCGGGCTATCCGCGCTGCTGGGCACGCTCGACGAGATGGCGGGCGCGCTCGACCCGGCCGCGCCGTGGCGGGCCGCCGAGGCGGCACTGTGGGACCGGATCACGTTCGGCGGCTGGCTCGACGCGAGCGCGGCCGACCCGGTCACCGCCGGGTACGCGGGCCGGATGCTCGCCGGTGGGCTGCTGGCCGCATCGCCGGACGAGGTCTCGCTGCTGCACATGCTGTTCTACCTGCGCAGCGGCGGCGGCACCGGGTCGCTGCTGCGCATGGCCGGCGGCGCCCAGCAGGACCGGATCGCCGGCGGTCCGGCCGCGCTGGCCGAGCGGATGGCCGCCGCGCTGCCGCCGGGGAGCCTGTGCCTGCGCGCCCCGGTGGACGGCGTCGCGCAGGACGGCGACGGCGTGCGGGTGCGCTCCGGCGGCGAGACGTACCACGGCGACGCGGTGGTGGTCGCGCTCGCGCCGACGCTGGCCGGGCGCATCCGGTACGACCCGCCGCTGCCGCCGCTGCGCGACGGGCTGACCCAGCGGATGCCGATGGGTGTGGCGCTCAAGGTGCACGCGCTCTATCCGGAACCGTTCTGGCGGGCCGACGGCCGCTCCGGCGTGTCCAGCACCGACACCGGGCCGCTCACCGAAACGGTGGACAACTCGCTGCCGGACGCGCCGGGCGGGGTGCTCACCGCGTTCAGCTACGGCACGCAGGCCCGGGCGCTGCGCCGGCTGCCGGAGGACGCCCGCCGGGACGCGCTGTGCGAGGCGCTCGCCGCGATCTTCGGCCCGGCCGCCGCGCGCCCCGACGACCTCGTCGAGTACGACTGGTCGGCGGACGAGTGGACGCGCGGCTGCTTCTGCGGCGTCCTGCCGCCCGGCGCGTGGTGCGCGTACGGCCCGGAACTGCGGACGCCGGTGGGCCGGGTGCACTGGGCCGGCACCGAGACCGCGACCCGCTGGAGCGGCTATCTGGAGGGCGCGGTGACCGCCGGCGAGCGCGCCGCCGCCGAGGCGCTCGCCCAGCTCGGCTGAGCACCCGATTCAGTGAGATTCTTCGATGCAAGCTATTGAAAGGTTTCTCCGTCCTGTGCCCTAATGACGACAGTTCCCTTCGTCATACTCCCGCCGCCGGAGCGCGGCAACCCCCAGGGAGGACAGATGCACAGTTCGATCCGATCGGCGCTGCGCGCGGCCGGAGCCGCGCTGCTCGCCACCGTCACCGTCGCCGCCGCGACCCTGTCCGGGGCGGCACCCGCCTCCGCCGCCCCGGCCGGACTACCCGGCATGGACGTCTCCAGCTACCAGGGCAACGTGAACTGGTCCGGCGCGTGGGCGAACGGCGCCCGGTTCGCGTACGTCAAGGCGACCGAGGGCACGTACTACACCAACCCGTACTTCGCCCAGCAGTACAACGGCTCGTACAACGTCGGGATGATCCGCGGCTCGTACCACTTCGCCCGCCCCGACACCACGAGCGGTGCCACCCAGGCCAACTACTTCGTCGACCACGGCGGCGGCTGGTCGAAGGACGGGCGGACGCTGCCCGGCGCGCTGGACATCGAGTACAACCCGTACGGCGCGACCTGCTACGGCCTGAGCCAGGCGTCGATGCGCAGCTGGATCGCCTCGTTCGTCAACCAGTACCACGCCCGCACCGGCCGATGGGCCACCATCTACACCACCACCGACTGGTGGAGCACCTGCACCGGCAACACCTCGCAGTTCGCCGCCAACAACCCACTGTGGATCGCCCGCTACGCCGGCAGCGTCGGCACACTGCCGGCGGGCTGGGGCACGTACTCGTTCTGGCAGTGGTCCTCCTCCGGGGTCTTCCCCGGTGACCAGAACGTCTGGAACGGCTCCCTCGACCGGCTGCGCGTCCTGGCCTGCAACGGACCCTGCTGACCCCGGCCCCGGCGTGGCGGGCGGTGCCGGTCCCGCCACGCCCGGCCGCCCCCTCCCGAGGAGGCTGCGATGTCCACCCCTGTCCCCCGGCGGACCGTGCTGCGCGGCGCGGTCCTGCTCGGCGCCGCCGCCGGCGTCGGCACACTGACCCAGATCGGCTCCGGCCCCGGCGCGCGGGCCGCCGCCACCCGGGTCGACCAGCCGATCATCGCCAACTGTGCGACCTGGGGCGCCCGCCCGCCCGCGTCGCCGGTGAGCGTGGTGGCCGGCCGGCCCAACAAGATCATCGTTCACCACACGGCGTTCCCGAACACCAGCGACTACAGCCTCGCCCAGGCGTACCGCAACTCCCGCGACATCCAGGATCTGCACATGGACGGCAACGGCTGGCTCGACTCCGGGCAGCACTTCACGAACAGCCGGGGCGGCTACCTGACCGAGGGCCGGCACGGCAGCCTCTACGCGCTGCTGCACGGGCAGACCATGGTGCAGGGCGCGCACTGCGTCGGGCAGAACAGCCAGGCCATCGGCATCGAGAACGACGGCATCTACCTGGACGCGCAGCCGCCGCAGGCGCTCTGGAACAGCCTCGTCACGTTCTGCGCGTTCACCTGCCAGCAGTACGGCATCGCGCCCACCGAGATCTACGGGCACAAGGACTTCAACGACACGCAGTGCCCGGGGCTGCTGCACGACCGCCTCCCGGAGCTGCGCCGTACCGTCGCCGCCCGTCTCGGCGGCTGACCCACGGGGGTACGCGGGGCGCCCGGGTGCGACGGGCGCCCCGCGACGCGTCAGTCCTCGCTTATATAAGCCGTCCGTGATACAACTAAGTCGTGCACGCCTTCGACGTTCTCGGCGACCCGGTCCGGCGCCGGATCCTGGAGCTGCTCGCCGACGGCGAGCAGCCCGCCGGCGCGCTCGGCGAAACCGTGCGGCGCGAGTTCGGCATCAGCCAGCCCGCCGTCTCCCAGCACCTCAAGGTGCTGCGTGACCACGGCTTCACCACAGTGCGCGCCGAGGGCACCCGCCGCCTCTACGCCGTGGATCCCGGCCCGCTGCGCGAGATCGACGCGTGGCTGGACGGGTTCCGCCGCTTCTGGACGCCGCCTCTGGCGGCGCTCGCCACCGAGCTGGCCCGGGGCCGCCGCGAACGACGGCTGCGCGAGGACACCACAGACGACGAGAGGACCGAACCATGATCGACGTGACCGGGCAGATCAGCGCCGTCGAGCGCCGCATCGGCGACCGTACGCTCCCCGCCGGGCAGGCGCGGGTGCTCACCATCGCCCAGACGTACGACGCGCCCGTCGCCGACGTCTTCGACGCCTGCACGAACGCGGAACGGATACCGCGATGGTTCCTGCCGGTCTCCGGTGACCTGAGCCTCGGCGGCCGGTACCAGCTTGAAGGCAACGCGAGCGGCACCGTCGAACGCTGCGACCCGCCGCACGGGTTCGCCGCCACCTGGGAGTTCGGCGGCGAGGTGAGCTGGATCGAGGTACGGCTGCGCGAGGCCGGCCCCGGTCGCACCCGTTTCGAGCTGGAACACGTCGCGCACGTCGACGACCAGCGGTGGGCCGAGTACGGTCCGGGCGCCGTCGGCATCGGCTGGGACCTGGCGCTGGTCGGCCTGGCCTCCCACTTCGCCACCGACGGTACGGGCGTCGACCCGGCCGCCGCAGCCGACTGGATGGCCTCGGAGGAGGGCCGTCGTTTCGTCACCGAGTCCAGCACCAGCTGGGTAAGGGCGAGCATCGAGGCCGGCACCCCCACCGAGCAGGCTCAAACGGCAGGCACCCGAGTAGCCGCGTTCTACACAGGAGCCCCCACTCCCTAGCCCTTCCGTCCTCGCCCTCGCCTCGCCGATCTTGCAGTTCGAGCCCTTGTGATGCCCCTTTCCGCCTGGATTGCGGGGCACCAAAGTGCAAGACCGGCGAGGACCACGGGGCGTGGTCGAGAGTTGGCGCCGGCCCCGGCGAACGAGGACCGCGGGCGCGTCCCATGACACTGTTGACCGGCCGCCCTGGCGGTTTCTCGCCGGGCTCTTTGAGATCTTGGTAGGAAATGGTCCCCATAGGGGCCTCTTCCTACCAAGATCTCTCTGGATCCCGGGATGCGGAACGCGTTTCCCTCGACGTGGGAGGCCGCGCCTGCACGGTGGCGGGTAGGAGGCGGGCTTCGGGCGACTGCGTCGACGGGTGACGCGCGGCGGGCGGCGGGCGGCGGGCGGCGGGCGGCGAGACGGTAAACGTCGGTGCGCGGGAGGCGACCGGTGCCTTGTCGAGGACGAAATGTGGGGGTGGGATGTCGGTGGGGTGGGGCAGACTGCGGGGCATGTCGATCCGTACCGTCGCCGACCTGACCGCCACGCTCGACGCCGGGCAGACGGTCAAGTACCTGCACTTCTGGGGGCACCGGCCGAGGCCCGACGGTAGCGTCGGCGCGGGCTGCCTGAGCCAGTGGTGGCCGGCGGCGTTCACAGTCGACGGCCGGGAGTTCGCCACCGCGGAGCACTGGATGATGTGGCACAAGGCCACGCTCTTCGGTGACCACGCGGTCGCCGAACGTGTGCTGGCCGCCGGGCATCCGCACCGGGCCAAGGCGCTCGGCCGGCAGGTCCGTGACTTCGACGAGACGACCTGGGCGGCACGCCGCTACGAGATCGTGGTGGCCGGCAGCGTCGCCAAGTTCGGCCGGCACGGGCCGCTGCGGCGGTTCCTGCTCGGCACCGGCGACCGGGTGCTCGTCGAGGCCAGCCCGACCGACCGGATCTGGGGCATCGGCCTGACCGCCGACGATCCGCGCGCCGACGACCCGGCGACCTGGCGGGGCGCCAACCTGCTCGGGTTCGCCCTGATGGAGGCGCGCACCACGCTCGCCGGCCGAGGGGGTGACGCCTGACCTCGGGCGGCAGGTGCGGGTAACGTGCTGCGGCGTGACCGCGTACTCGCACTGCTCGTTCTGCGGCGCGGCCTACCCGGCGGACGCCGGGTGGCCACGCGTCTGTTCCTCCTGCGGGGAGACGGTGTGGCGTAATCCGCTGCCGGTGGCGGTGGCGGTGCTGCCGGTCCGCACGCCGCAGGGGCTCGGTGTGGTGGTGGTGCGCCGCGACATCGAGCCGGCGCGTGGGCAGCTCGCGCTGCCGGGCGGCTTCATCGAGTACGGCGAGGAGTGGTCCGAGGCGCTCGTCCGTGAGCTACGCGAGGAGACCGGGCTGCGGGCCGAGGCCGGCGAGGCGCGCCTGTTCGCGGTGCACGGCGCCCCGGCCGGCGGCACCATGATGGTCTTCGGGGTGCTGCCCGAGCGGCCGGTCGGCGACCTGCCGCCGTCGGCGCCGACCGAGGAGGCCACCGAGTGGCTGGTGCTCACCGATCCGGTCGAGCTGGCCTTCTCCACGCACACCCGGGTGCTGGCCGACTTCCTCACCGGGCAAAGCCCGATCTGACCGGATCGAGCACGGCAGTGGCCGCCGGCACCACACAGCGGCGGCCACGAAGCCGCGACGGTCAGCCGCGGGCCGGGACCGGCTGGGGTGAGAACGGCACGGCGGCCGGTGCCTCGATCTCCGGCTCGCCGGCCGGGTGCCGCCACAGCCCGCGTCGCCGCAGGATCGGCAGCACGCCCTCGCCGAACCAGTACGCCTCCTCCAGGTGCGGGTGGCCGGAGAGGATGAACTCGTCCAGGCCGAGCGCGTGGTACTCGGCGATCCGGTCGGCGACCTCGGTGTGGCTTCCGACGAGCGCGGTGCCCGCGCCGCCGCGTACCAGCCCGAACCCGGCCCACAGGTTCGGCGAGACCTCCAGCCCGTCGCGGGAGCCGCCGTGCAGGTCGAGCATCCGCCGCTGCCCCTCGGACTCGCTGCGCCGCAGCCCTTCCTGCACGGCCCGCACGTCGGCCTCGGGGATGCCGTCGAGCAGCTTGCGCGCCTGGGCCCACGCCTCCTCGGCGGTGTCGCGGCTGATCACGTGCAGCCGGATGCCGTACCGCAGCTCGCGACCGGCCTCGGCGGCGAGCCCGCGGATCCAGTCCAGCTTGCCGGCCACCTGCGCGGGCGGCTCGCCCCAGGTCAGATACACGTCGCTGTGCCGGACCGCCACCGGCCCGGCCGCGCCGGACGACCCGCCGAAGTAGACCGGCGGCACCGGGTCGGGCACCCGGCCGAGCCGGGCGCCCTCGACCCGCACGTGGGCGCCGTCGTGGTCGACCGTCTCGCCGCGCCACAGCGCCCGCACCACGTGCAGGAACTCGTCGGTACGCGCGTAGCGGGCGTCCTTGTCCAGGAAGTCGCCGTACGCGCGCTGCTCGGCGGACTCGCCGCCGGTGACCACGTTGAGCAGGAGCCGCCCGCCGGACAGGCGCTGGAACGTGGAGGCCATCTGCGCGGCGAGGGTGGGTGAGAGCAGGCCGGGCCGGAACGCAACGAGGAACTTCAGCCGCTCGGTGACCTCGGTGAGCATGGCGGTGGTCAGCCAGGCGTCCTCGCACCAGGCGCCGGTGGGGGTGAGCGCACCGGCGAAGCCGAGTTGCTCGGCGGTGCGGGCGATCTGCCCCAGGTACGCGACGCTCGCGGGCCGGGCGCCACCGGCGGTGCCGACCGGTACGCCGTGTCCGCCGCCCACGATGTCCCGGCTGTCGCCGTAGGTCGGCAGGAACCAGTGGAAGGTGAGCGACATGGTGTACCTCCGGTGCGGGATCGGGCGGGTCGCCTCCTGAGTGGTGGGACGACCACGCCGACACACTACCCATAAAACCTATCGGGTTGGTAGGTTGCTGACGCCCGCCGACGGCCGGGCCCATCCCTCCCCGAGGAGTCGCCATGCGTACCCCCAGATCCCGCCGCCGGCCGCTGGCCGCGCTGCTCACCACCCTCGCGCTGCTCGCCGCGACGGCGCTGACGGCCTGCGGCGGCGAGGCGGCCGACGCCAGCGGCGGCGGCGACGGCCCGCTGCGCATCGGCTACCAGCGCTTCGGCGGGCTCAGCCTGGTCAAGGCGCGCGGCGACGCGAAGAACGTCACCTGGTCGCTGTTCGAGAGTGGGCCGGCGCTGACCGAGGCGCTCAAGGCCGGCTCGATCGACATCGGCCAGGTCGGCGAGGCGCCGCCGGTGTTCGCCGCCGCCGGGAAGATCCCGTTCTCCGTGGTCGGCACCTCCCAGCCGATCCCGCAGGGCGAGGCGGTGCTGGTCAAGGCGGACAGCCCGTACCGCGGCTTCGCCGACCTGCGCGGCAGGACGGTCGCACTGAACAAGGGCTCCAACGTGCACTGGCTGCTGGTCAAGCTGCTGGAGGCGAACAAGATGACGCTCGCCGACGTCAAGGTGAAGTACCTCAAGCCCGCCGAGGGGCGGCCCGCGTTCGACAACGGGCAGGTCGACGCGTGGATCATCTGGGACCCGTACTTCGCGCTGGCCGAGCAGCCCGGCGTACGGGTACTCGCCGACGCCACCGGCCTGGCCGGCAACCGCGAGTACGTGCTGGCCGCCCCGGACGCGGTGAAGAACCGCACCGCTGACGTCCGCGCGTTCCTGGACACGTACCGGCAGACCACCGACTGGGGCATCGCCCACCCGACCGAGCGGGCCGCCGTCCTCGCCCCGGAGCTGAAGATCCCGCTCGACGTGACCACCCGGGCGCTGGCCCGCAGCGCCAAGCCGCTCGCCCCCGTCACCCCGGAGATCGGCGCGGAGTTGCAGGCCATCGCGGACAGCTTCGTGGAGCTGAAGCTGGTGCCCGGACCGGTCGACATCGCCGGCCGGGTGGACGGCCGGTTCAACGAGGCGTTCCAGTGAGCGGTCCGGCGCTGGCCGAGGCGAGCGCGCCTGTCGTACCCGATCGGGTGACGCCGCGGCGGTCGCGGGCCCGCGCGTCGCGGCGGTGGCGGCGCGCGGCGAGCCCGGTCGTGCTGGTGCTCGCCTGGGAGGCCGCCGCGCGGACCGGGCTGCTCGCCGCGGAGAAGTTGCCCGCGCCCAGCGCGGTGCTCGCGGCCGGGTGGCGGCTGGCGCACGACGGCACGCTCGGCGTGCACCTGCTCGACTCGCTCACCCGCGCCGCGCTCGGACTGCTCGTCGGCGGCGGCCTGGCGCTGGTGCTCGGCGCGGCGGCCGGGCTGCTGCGCCTCGGCGACGACCTGGTCGACCCGCCGGTGCAGATGGCCCGGATGCTGCCGCACCTGGGCCTGGTGCCGCTGCTGATCATCTGGGTCGGCATCGGCGAGTCGCTGAAGGTCACGCTGGTCGCGCTCGGCGCGTTCTTCCCGATCTACTTCAACACGTACGCCGGCATCCGCGACATCGACGAACGGCTGGTGGAGGCGGCGCGTACCTGCGGTCTCGGCGCGGCGGCCCGCCTGCGGCACGTGGTGCTGCCGGGCGCGCTGCCGGCGCTGTTCCTCGGGCTGCGGCTGGCCATCGGCGCGGCCTGGCTCAGCCTTGTCGTCGGCGAACAGGTGAACGCGCAGACCGGCGTCGGGTTCCTGATGATGGAGGCGCGCGAGTTCAGCCAGACCGACGTGGTGGTGCTCGGCCTGCTCATCTACGCGCTGCTGGGGCTGGCCTCCGACCTGCTCATCCGGTACGCGGAGAGGAGGACGCTGGCGTGGCGACGCGGACTGCGCGCGACCTGACCGGCCCGGTGCTCACCGCGCACGCGGTGACCCGGGCGTTCGGTCCGGCGGTGGTACTGGCCGGTGTCGACCTGACCATCGGCGCCGGGGAGACGGTGGCGCTGCTCGGCGGCAGCGGATCCGGCAAGAGCACACTGCTGCGCGTGCTCGCCGGGCTCGACGGCGACGCGGGCGGCGAGCACGCGGTGCACGGCACCGCCGCCGTCGTCTTCCAGGAGCACCGGCTGCTGCCGTGGAAGCGGGTGGCGGACAACGTGGCGCTCGGCCTGGGCGGGCCGGACGTGGGCGCACGGGTCGGCCGCGCGCTGGCCGAGGTGGGGCTCGCCGACCGGGGCCGGGCCTGGCCGGCCGAACTGTCCGGCGGGCAGGCGCAACGGGTCGCGGTGGCCCGCGCGCTGGTCCGCGAACCGGACCTGCTGCTGCTCGACGAGCCGTTCGGCGCGCTGGACGCGCTGACCCGGCTGCGCATGCAGGGGCTGCTGCGGCGGCTGCGCGCCCAGCACGGCTTCGCCGCGCTGCTCGTCACCCACGACGTGGAGGAGGCGCTGCTGCTGGCCGACCGCGTCCTCCTGCTCGACGACGGCGTGATCGCCGAGGAGGTACCGGTCCGCCTCGGCCCGTCCCCGAGCCCCGACGACCCGGCCCTCGGCGCGCTGCGCCGCCACCTGCTCGACCGCCTCGGCGTACCCGCCGGCTGACGGCCGGGCCGCCGCCCACCTGCGAGGGATCGATGAAAAGTCCTACTGATTGAATAGGAAAGGCAGCGTCGCCCACCCCGGAGGTCAGCAGTGAGCCAGTCCCCGTCCCCCGCCGAAGCCGTCCACGACGCCGACCGGAGCCGGCAGTGGCTCGCCGGGCAGGCACACGGTCCGGGCGTCGACCGCGACCGGCTGCTGGAGGTGGGTGCGGCGATGGCCGCGGTGACCGCCGCCGCCGCGGAACGCGAGCCGGTCGCTGTGGCGTCCGCGCCGGTCGGCGTCGACCCCGGCGCGCCGATCGTCAAGCCGCTGCCGGCGGAGCTGCTGCGCCCGCTGGACACCAACGCCGAGATGCGCTGGCCGTCGATGGCCGGCCAGGGGTACGTGGTCCCGATCGACCGCTTCTTCGTCCGTAACCACACCGTCACGCCGCACCTGGACGCGGCCACCTGGCGGCTGCGCCTGTTCGGCGACGGCCTGCGCGGCGCGCCGACCCGCGACAATCCGGTCGAGTTCGACTTCGACGAGCTGCGCCGGCTGCCCGCCGAGGAACACGCGGCGCTGCTGGAGTGCGCCGGCAACGGGCGGCGCTACTTCGCCGAGCAGCAGGACGAGCCGGCCCCGGGCGTGGCGTGGGGGCTCGGCAGCGTCGGCGTGGCCCGGTGGCGGGGCGTGCGGCTCGGCACGGTGCTGCGCCTGGCCGGGCTGCGCGACGAGGCGGTCGACGTGATGCCCGAAGGACTCGACCCGGACTACGTCAGCGGCGGGGTCAACCTCGGTCGGGTACGCCGGCCGATGCCGGTCGCCAAGGCGCTCGACGACGTGCTGCTGGCGTACGAGATGAACGGCGAGCCGCTGCCAGCCGACCACGGCTTCCCGGTACGCGTCGTGGTGCCCGGCTGGGTCGGCATCTCCTCGATCAAGTGGGTGGGCGCGATCGAGGTCTCCACCACTGCCCTGTTCTCGCCGTGGAACACGCAGTTCTACCGCATGTTCGGCCCCGGTCACCCGGCCGACGGCACCGTGCTCACCGTCCAGCCGGTCCGCAGCGCGTTCGAGCTGCCCTGGGACGCCCGGGTGCCGGCCGGCGAGGAGATGCTGCTGACCGGCCGTTCCTGGTCCGGCAACGGCCCGATCGCGCACGTCGAGGTGGACACCGGCGACGGGTGGCGCCCGGCCGACCTGGTCGCCGCCGACCGGGGTGGGGCCTGGCAGCGCTGGACCGTCCGCTGGTGCCCGCCGGCCGCGGGCCGGCACGTGCTGCGCGCCCGCGCCACCGACTGCACGGGCGCGGTCCAGCCCGACCGGGCCGCGCCGAACGACCTCGCGTACCTGTTCGACGCCGTGGTGGCCCACCCGGTGACCGCCTGCTGACCGCCGCTCAGGTGGTGCCGAGGTAGGGCGGCGGGACCGTGTCGGTGAGCCACACCCCGTTCGCCGAGCGGTAGAACAGGTATCCCGCCTCGGCCATCGCCGCCGCGTCCACGGTCAGCACCACCACCGCGCCGCCCCGGCGCGCACCGACGCGCCGGGCCGTCGCCACATCAGGCGACAGGTGTACGTGGTGCCGCCCGCCCCGGCGCAGCCCCTGCGCCCGGATCGCGTCCAGCACTGCCTCGCCGGTGCCGTGGAACAGCCGGGGCGGCGGCGCGGCCGGGGTCAGACCGAGGTCGACCGGGACGGAGTGCCCCTGGTTGGCGCGGATCCGGTCGGCCCCGTCCGGGCCGGCCTCCACGGCGAAGCGCTGCTTGTCGTTACCCGCGACCACGGCGTCCAGTTGGGCGCGGCTGATCCTCAGCCCGGCGAGCACGTCGGCCACCGGCACCCAGCCGGCCCGGTCGAGTCGCAGCCCGTACGCGTCGGGCCGGTGCCGCAACGCCAGCGACAGCCGCTTGCTCACCCGAACGAGATCCCGATGTTCCACCGGCCCAGTGTGGAGCCACCCCCGTCCCATGTCGACGCAGTTCCCCCGCCCGCCCTCGCCCCGCCTCGCCTCGCCCCGCCTCGTCGATCTTGCGGTTTGCGCCCCTCGAGTGTCCGGTTCGCGCTTACTGCCGGGGCCGGAACTCCATGATCGACGGGCTGGGGAGCTGAGGGCGGAGGCGGGGGACGCGACCGGGGTTGGCGGGAGGAGCGGGGTCAGGCGGCGGCCCGCTCGGGGAGGGGACGGCGGCGGTGGGACGGGTCGGTCAGGGTGGGCGGGGACCAGGCGCCGTCGGGCTGGTAGAGGTTCGTACCGGGCGGGACGATCTCGTCGATACGGTCCAGCACCGCGTCGTCGAGCGTCAGCTCCGCCCCCGCCAGCAGCGCGTCCAACTGGTCCATCGTGCGCGGCCCGATGATGGTCGACGTGACCGCCGGGTGCACGGCGGTGAACGCCACGGCGAGCTGCGGCAGCGTGCAGCCCACCTCGTCGGCGAGCGCGACCAGTTCCTCGACGGCGGCGTACTTCGCGGTGTTGCCCGGTAGCGCCGGATCGAACCGGGCCGGGGTGAGTGCCGGACGGCCCGCGCCGAGGTCGACGGGCCGCCCCTGCCGGTACCGGCCGGACAGGAACCCGGAGGCCAGCGGGCTCCACACCAGCACACCCATCCGGTAGCGGCGGCAGACCGGCAGCACCGACGTCTCGATACCACGCGCCAAAATCGAGTACGGCGGCTGCTCGGTGCGGAACCGGGCGAGCGCCCGCCGTTCGGCGACGTGGTGCGCCTCCACGATCTCCTCGGCCGGGAAGGTCGAGCAGCCGAACGCACGGATCTTCCCGGCCCGGACCAGGTCGGTGAGCGCGCCGAGCGTCTCCTCGACGTCGGTGGTGTGGTCCGGGCGATGCACCTGGTAGAGGTCGATCCAGTCGGTGCCCAGCCGGCGCAGGCTGTCCTCGACCGCACGGACGATCCAGCGTCGCGAGTTGCCGCCCCGGTTGGGCCCCTCCCCCATCGGGAAGTGGACCTTCGTGGCGAGCACCACGTCGTCGCGGCGGCCGCGCAGGGCCTTGCCGACGATCTCCTCCGACTCGCCGGCCGAGTACATGTCGGCGGTGTCGACGAAGTTGATCCCACGGTCGAGTGCCGCATGGACGATCCGGGCGCAGTCGTCGTGGTCGGGGTTGCCGACCGCGCCGAACATCATGGTGCCGAGGCAGTGGACGCTGACCTCGATGCCGGTGCCGCCGAGGACGCGATAGCGCATGTGAACTCCCTGGGTCGCACCGCGCCGGCCGGGTGGCGCGCGGTCCGGTCACGGTAGGAGTTCGAGTGCGCTGGAGGTCAACCGTCGGCGGGTTCCGCGCTGCCGGCGAGGTAGCCGGCCGCCTGCAACTCGAACAGCTCGCGGTAGAGCCCGCCCTGCGCCATCAGCGTGTCGTGGTCGCCTGACTGCACGAGCCGGCCGTGGTCCATCACGAAGATCCGGTCGGCGTGCCGGACGTTCGCCAGGCGGTGGGTGATCAGCACGACGGCCCGGTCCGGGTGCCGCCGCAGATGCTGGAAGAGGGCGTGCTCGGCACGCGCGTCCAGCGCGGCGGACGGCTCGTCGCAGATCAGCAGCCGGGCGTCGCGGTAGAGGCCGCGTGCGGCCACCAGCCGCTGCCACTGCCCGCCGGACAGGTCCTGGCCGTCCTTGAACTGCCGGTCCAGCAGCGTGTCGTATCCGAACGGCAGCTCGCTGATCATGTCGTGCGCGGCGGCGTCGCGGGCGGCGGTCTCCACGCTCGGTCCGGGGCCGTCGGCGCGGTCGTGGCGGCCGACGCGAATGTTCTGCCGGGCGGTGAACGGGAACTTCCACCAGTCCTGGCTCATCACCGCGACCTGGGCGGCGGTCTGGCGTGGGTCCAGTTCGGCGGTGTCCACGCCGTCCCAGCGGATCGTGCCGCCGGTGGGCCGGTAGAGGCCGGCGATCAGCTTGGCGAGCGTGGTCTTGCCGGAGCCGTTCTCCCCCACCAGCGCGATCACCTCACCGCGCCGGAACGTGAGGCTGACCTCGTCGACCGCCGCGCTGTCGGTGTCCGGGTAGCGCAGGCTGACCCGGTCGACGTCGATGCGCGTGAACCCGTCGACGGGCAGGTGCCCGCCGGCCGGGATCCGCCGTGCCGCCCGGTCGAGGAAGTCGCGGTAGTCCTGGTAGTAGAGAGCGTCCTCGTAGAGCGAGTTGGTGGCGAAGATCGCGGTGCGCAGGCTCGTACGCGCGGCCTGGAGCGCGAGCAGCGCGGTGGCCGCCGCCGCGAGCGCCACCACGCCGCCCATCAACAGCCCGCCCAGTACGGCATAGACCGCGAACGCGGCCACGCCGGTCACCGACAGGCCGAGCCCTCGGGTGACTGTCTGCGAACGGGCCAGCCGGAGCTGCGCCTGGGTCTCGACGGTCATCATCCGGTGGTACTCGGCCAGCAGGAAGTCCCGCATCTGGTAGGCACGGATCTCGGCGGCGGTGTGCCGATCGGCCATCAGACGGGCCAGCAGGTACATCCGGCGGCGACGGGTGATCCAGGCCAGCAGCGCCAGGTACTGCCGCCGCGCCAGTTTGACCGCGGTGACGGCCTCGGGCACCGCGGCGAGCAGCAGGCACGGCAGCAGGACGGGCTGGATGACGGTGACCGCGGCGGCGGTCGCCAGCACACCCACGACGCCGGTCACCAGGTTCACGGTGTGGTCCACGATCGACGCGGCCTCGGCCATGCCCCGATCGCGGGCACGATCCATCTCCTCGGCGAAGCCCGCGTCGTCGAACGCGGCGAGTTCCACAGCGGTGGTCGCCTCGAACAGCCGGAGTTCCACCTGGTAGTTGATCTGCGGGATGAGCCGCGCCTGCGCCCAGCCGGCGGCGACAGTCAGCGCTCCCCGGGCCGTCACGGCGGCGGCCGCGAGCAGCAGCGCGGGCAGGGCCGCCCGGATCCGGTCCGGTGTGGGCCCGTCGGCGAAGAGTTGCTGGAGCACGCCGGTGGTGGCGAGCAGCCCGAAGGTGGTGAGCAGGCCGGCGACCACGTTGAGCCCGATCGAGGCGAGCGTGTCCCGGCGGCTGGTCGCCCAGGCCAGGCCGATGGCCTCGCGGACGAGGGCGGGCAGCCGGCGCGCCACCGACCAGAAGCTGGTGTGGGCGAACTCGGTGGCGCGGTTCATCCAGTGCCCGTCCGCCAGCTCCGGCAGCGGCGTTTCGTCGCCTGCCGCGCTCCCGGCCGGGGCGGATTCGTCCGGCGGGTGCTCGTCCGAGGGGCGCCGAGGACCGAAAACCGCTGCCATACGCGTCTCCTCCGGTACGCCGACGACTCCGGAGCTTACGTTCCGCAATCGACAGATGTCTCCCCGTGTTCGGCGTGTCGTACAGGCGTCCCAACGGCGTGTCCCGTGGCGGTGGCCGGAAAGACCCGCCCGCACGGTGGTCGCCGCCGGGTCGCGTCGCGCGCGACCAGTCCGGGTGGCAGGCTTGTGGGGTTCGCCGGCGTGCGCCGGCCGACCGCCCGTCGTGAAGGAGAAGATCGACCCGATGGCTGTGGACGTCACCACCACCGACGAATGGCAGGCGCTGCGCAAGCACGCCGAGGCGATGCGCGCCACGCACCTGCGCGACCTGTTCGCCGCCGACGGGCAGCGGGGTGAGCGGCTCACCGGTGAGGTCGCCGACCTGCACGTGGACTACAGCAAGAACCTCGTCACCGACGAGACGATCGCGCTGCTCGGCGCGCTCGCCGAGCGGGTCGGCCTGACCGACCGGATCGCGGCCATGTTCGCCGGACGGCACATCAACGTCACCGAGGACCGGGCCGTGCTGCACACCGCGCTGCGCCTGCCGGCGGACGCGTCGCTCACCGTGGACGGCCAGGACGTGGTCGCCGACGTGCACGCCGTGCTGGACCGCATGTCGGCGTTCGCGCAGCGCCTTCGCTCCGGCTCGTGGCGGGGCCACACCGGCGAGCGGATCACCACAGTGGTGAACATCGGCATCGGCGGGTCGGACCTCGGGCCGGTGATGGCGTACGAGGCGCTGAAGGCGTACCGGGATGCGGGCATCAGCTGCCGGTTCGTGTCGAACATCGACCCGACCGACATCCACGACAAGACCGCCGATCTGGACCCGGCGAGCACGCTGTTCGTCGTGGTCTCAAAGACGTTCTCCACCCAGGAGACGCTCGCCAATGCCGACCAGGCGCGGCGCTGGCTGCTCGCCGGGCTGGACGCCGACGACGACGCGGTGGCGCGGCACTTCGTCGCGGTCAGCACCAACGAGCAGCGGGTCCGGGACTTCGGCATCGACCCGGAGAACATGTTCGGCTTCTGGGACTGGGTGGGCGGACGCTACTCGCTGCCGTCGGCGGTCGGCCTGTCGGTGATGCTGGCGATCGGGCCGGACCGGTTCCGCGAGATGCTGGCCGGCTACCACGCGGTCGACGAGCACTTCCGGTCCGCTCCGGTGGAGCGCAACGTGCCGGCGCTGCTCGGCCTGCTCAACGTCTGGTACACCGACTTCCTCGGCGCGGAGACCCACGCGGTGCTGCCCTACTCGCAGTACCTGCACCGGTTCCCCGCCTACCTTCAGCAGCTCACCATGGAGAGCAACGGCAAGTCGGTACGCGTCGACGGCTCGCCGGTGACGTACCCGACCGGGGAGATCTTCTGGGGCGAGCCGGGCACCAACGGGCAGCACGCGTTCTACCAGCTCATCCACCAGGGCACCCGGCTGGTCCCGGCGGACTTCATCGCGTTCAGCCGGCCCAACCACGACCTGGGCGACATGCACGACCTGTTCATGTCGAACTTCTTCGCCCAGACCGCCGCGCTGGCGTTCGGGCGGACCCGGGAGCAGGTGGAGGCCGAGGGCACCGCGCCCGAGGTGGTGGCACACCGGGTGATGGCGGGCAACCACCCGACCACCTCGATCCTGGCGCCGAAGCTCACGCCGGCGACGCTGGGTCAGCTGATCGCGCTCTACGAGCACATCACGTTCACCGAGGCCGCGATCTGGGACATCAACGCCTTCGACCAGTGGGGTGTGGAGCTGGGCAAGGTGATGGCCAACCAGCTCGCGCCGAAGCTCACCGGGCCGGACCCGGACCTGGCCGACGTGGACACGTCGACCGCCGAGCTGATCCGCCGCTACCGGGCCGAGCGCGGCCGGAGCTGACCGCACCCCGTGGCGTCCCGCGTACACCGGCGGGACGCCACGGGTCAGCGGCGCAGCAGGTCGGCGTGGGCGGCGCGCAGCCGGGTCAGCGCCGCGTCGCCGGCCGGCGCGCGGCGGTCGAGTTCGGCCCAGGCCTCGGCGAGCGCGTCGGCCAGCGCCCGCAGCTCGGCGGCGTGCCGCCGGCTGGACTGCCGGTGCAGCTCCTCCAGGCGGCGGGCCCAGCCGGCGCTGATCGCGGCGACGCGTTCGGCGTCGGCGCGCGCCTGCGCGCCGGTGCGGGCGGCGGAAGCGGGCACGATCGCGGCGACCGGCCGGGGATCGCCGTCGCGGGTGACGACTGTGACGGTGTCGGTCAGCTCGGCCAGGGAGACGAGCTGGGTGAGCCGGGTGCGGACCTCGCGCAGCGGCAGGGCGCGCGGCTGGGGGGACCGGTCGGCCAGTGCGGGGACAGCCATGGACAGATGTTCACGTCCGGGTACGACAATTTCGGCGGTCAGGCGGTCCACTCCGGCGCCAGCACGGACCAGACCTCCAGGTCGGCGCGGCCGTCGGGCGTCGGTGCGGCGCCGCGCATGACGCCGTCGCGGCGCATGCCGAGCCGTCGCGCGACGGCGACGCTGCGGTCGTTGCCGGCCTTCGTGACCCACTCGACGCGGTGGATGCCGCGCTCCCGCACCGCCCAGTCGATGACGAAGCGGGCGGCTCGGGTGACCAGGCCCTGCCCCTCGGCCCCCGGTTCCAGCCAGCAGCCGGCCTCGCACACCCCGCGTTCGGTGCTCAGCGACACGAACAGCACGCCACCGACGAGCGTGCCGCGCTGCCAGATGCCCCAGATGCCGCCGTCGTCGCGGGCCCACCGGTCGGCGTACGCCTGGAGGACCTTGCGGGCCGACTCGGCGTCGGTGGCGACGAAGGACGCGCCCACCCAGGGCGAGATGTGGTCGCGGCAGCGGTCGAGGTTGGCCAGGAACTCGTCGGCGTGCCAGGGCGACAGTGGACGCAGCTCGGCGTCGTCGGTGAGGGCATGGGCGAACATCAGGGGAAGCTAGCAGGACCGTCGCGCTTTTGTCGGTCGGTCCCTCTACGGTCTGCGCCGTGAACGCCGTCCAGACGTACCGATACCTTCAGCCGTCCGCGCTGCGCGCCGCCGGTCTCGATCTGCAGACCTGCGGCGGCCCGGCGGCCAACCCGCGCTTCTTCGCCGGGTTCCTCACCGCCCCGGCCGCGTCGGCGGCCGGGCTGCTCGCCGTCGCCGAGGTGGCCCGCACCCGCTACCACCAGCCGGTCAACCCGGCCAGCCTGGACCCGGTGGTCACCGGCAGTCGCGGTCGTCTGCGGTTCGAGTCGTTCTCCGGCTGCTGCGGGGTGTACGCGCGGATGGACGTGCTGCCGGCCGGGCTGGACGGCGAGATCAGCGGCCACGGCACCACGAACGTCGACGTGAACCCGCCGCTGCGGGAGGCGCTGGCCCGGGTGGGCGGCATCGAGCCGCTGCACGTGGCGGTCGGCCCGGACGACCTGACCGTCTCCACCATGGACGGCTCGGTGGTCGAGCGGAAGGTGCCGCTGCCCGGCCGCTGGCTGCGCGGCTTCGCCGAGGTGCACGTGCTCACCGCCGGCTTCGAGCCGCGCGCCGAGATCGCGGCGGCGGAGGCGGCGGCGTTCCTGCGCCGGCTGCCCGCCGCGACCGACCGCAGTGTGCTGTGGGCGGTGCCCGCCGGGCGTACGCTGCGGCTGACCTCCCGCCCCGTGCCGGGCGCGGTCTGCCTGGCCGGCGCGGGCCGGCTCGCGGCGCTGCGCGGCGTGCTGCGGCACGCGCGCACCCTGCGGGTGTACGGCCCGGCGGTGCGCGCCGGGTCGCCGGCCGTGCCGAGCACGTGGGAGCTGGACACCGGGGCGCTGCGGGTGTCGCTGACGCTGTCCCCCGAGCCGTACCGGGGGTTCTCCGGTGAGGGCGCCGCACTGGCGGCGCTCGCCGGTGACGACGTGGTCGACGACGCGGAGCTGGTGGGCGCGCTGCTCGACTGGGATCCGGCGGTCGACGTGGCCGCGCTGGCCGACGCCGCCGCGCTGCCCGACGAGCGGGTGCGGGCCGCGCTCGCCCAGCTGGGCACCGCCGGGCGGGTCGGGTACGACGTGGCGGACGGGGCGTACTTCCACCGGGTGATGCCCTACGACGCGGGCCGCGCGGAGCGGGACAACCCGCGGCTGGTCGGCGCGCGTGCGCTCGTCGAGCGCGGCGCCGTCGAGCGCGACGGCGAGACCACGACGGTACGCACCGACGCCGAGACCTACCGGGTACGCCGGCACCCGGACGGCGCGTACTCCTGTTCCTGCCGCTGGTGGGCGCGGCACCGCGGGCAGCGGGGGCCGTGCCGGCACGCGCTGGCCGTGTCGATGGTCGCGGCGCCGGTGGGGGCGCCGTCGTGACCGGCTTCGCCGAGGCGGTGGTGCGCGGCAGGATGTCGCAGGTCCGGTCGGCCCTGGCCGGGTTGGACGAGCCGGCCCGGCGGGCGCTCGGCGACGAGCTGGTCGCCGACGTGCGCCGCAGGCGGGACGCCTGGTGGTGGCGGGGCGAGGCGGCGACGCTGGCGGTCGCGGCGGTGGGGACGCTGAGCACGCCGACGAAGGTGGCCGCGCTGCTCGGCCGCCGCTCGGTCTGGCTCGCCGGCGTCGACGCGGCGCCGGTGGTCGACGTCGCCCGGGAACGCGGGGTGACCTGGCTGGCCGACGTGGCGTACAAGCTGGCCGACCGGCTCCCCCGGGACCGGATGGTCGCGGGCTGGCGGTTCGTCGCCGGCCTTCTGACGGCCGAGAAGGCGCCGCCGCCGACCGGGGACGACTTCGTGCGAGGCTGGGCCGCGGCGCAGGGCTGGCCGGATCCGCGCGGCACGCGACCCCCGACTGTGGACCGGCTGCGCGCGGACCCGTTCCTCGACGCGCTACTGCCGCGCCTGTTCGAGGTGGACGGGGTGGGCACCGAGCTGGCCCGCGGCGACGGCACGGGCACGGAGGCGCTGCCCCGGGCGCTGGTGGCGCTGGCGGCGGAGGGCCGGCTCGACCGGGCGGTCCTGCTCAACGGCGTCCTCGGCCGGCTGCTGCGCGGTGACCGGCCGGGCGCCCTGCGCCCGTTCCTGGTCCTGCACGACCTGCTGGCGCCGACCCCCGACGAGGTGGCCGTGCGGTCGAGCGCCTATCTGCGGCTGCTCGCCGACGGCCCCGGACCGGTGGCCGGCGCCGCCCAGCGGACGCTGCGGCAGGCCGGTGACGTCGCCGAGCCGGAGGCCCTGTGGGAGGCCGCCCGGACGGTGCTGGCCCGGCCGGAGAAGGCGCTGGTCCGGGCGCAGGTGTCCTGGCTCGACCGGCTGGCCCGGCAGCACCCGGATCAGGCCCCGGAGATCGGCGCGGTGCTCGCCGTCGCGGCCGGCCATCCCGACGCCGGCCTGCGCGAGCGCGCGCTGGCGCTGGCGGCGCGCCACGGTCACCGGCCGGTGGCCGTCGCCACCGTGGCCGAGGCCCGCGACGACCTGCCGCGGCCGCTGCCGGCGGCAGCCGCGCCGCCGCCGATCCAGGACGTGGACGAACTGGTGGAGGAGGTCGCGGCGTCGCTCGGCCGGCGCCGGCCCGCGCTGACGGCGGAACGCGTCATGGACGGGCTGGTCCGGCTCGGCACCGCCGACCGCGAACGGCTCGCGGCGGCGCTCCTGCCTGTGGTCCGCCGCGAGCGGGTCGGCGCGTACGACCACCCCTGGGCGGTGTTCAACATCTCGGTCCAGATGCACGGGCTCCTGCTGGCCGTCTGTGGCGAGGCCGAGGCGGCGACCCGCCGCGACCAGTGGAGCACGCTACTGGCCGAGTCCCGCCCACGCGCGCCGCTCCCGTTCCGGGGTGGCCCGCCGGTGCCGGCCACACGCCGGCCCGCGCCCGTCCAGCTCGCCTGCGCCCGTCTGGCCGAGATCGGGCAGCGGCTGGACGGCCGCGACGATGCGGGCCTGCTGTCCGCGCCGACCTCGGTCACCGGGGCGATCGAGCCGGTGGCGCTCTACGAACGGCTGGCCGCGCTGGGCGACCGTCCGGTCTGGCGCTGGGATCTCGCGCAGGCCCTGCTGCGCCTGCCGGCCGGCGTCGACGGGCCGCTTGCCGAACGTGCCGCGGCGCTGCGCACGCCGGCCGGCGACGAGCTGGCCCGCTGGCTGCGCGGCGACGCCGTGCCGGCCCCGGCGCAGCAGGTGGTGACGGTGGGCCGGCGGGCGCGATCGGCCGGGTACGACTGGGGCTACGACCAGCTACCCGAGGGCCGCACGCTGGTCGCACTCACCCCGCCGGACGGCGTCGAGGACCGGCTCGGCCTGCTCACCCTGACGCCCACGCCGATCGGCCGGTGGACCGACGGCTGGGGTGACATCTGGCCGGCCGTCCTGCCCGGGCACCGGGGCGTGGTCGCCGCCCACCTGCTGCCCGAGGTGGCCGGCGCGGCGCAGGAGGACACCCTCGGGCACGCCGCGGCCCTGCCGGCGCTGGCCGAGTGCACGGGCCCGGGCGGGCCGGCCCTCGATCTGGCGCTGGCCTACGGCTTGTGCGCCCGCCACGAGGCGGACCGGGTGGCCGCGCTCGACGCGGTGCTGATCCTGGCCGCCGCCGGTGACCTGGACGCGCCGGCGACCGGCGGGCACCTCGGCACGCTGGCGGCCGGCGGGCAGGTGACGCTGACCCGGGCGGTCACGCCGCTGCGCGACGCGGTGGCGGCGGGCGCCCCGCTGAGCGTGTGGCGGCTGCTCGCCGCGACGTTGCCGCGGCTGCTGGCCGCGCCGACGCCGCCCCGGGGCACGCCCGACCTGCTGGCGCTGGCGGCGGAGACGGCGACCGCGACGGGCGTGCGGATCGAGGTACCGGGGCTGGCCGACGTGGTGGCCCGGGGCGGCGGCAGCCGGCTGGTCGCCGAGGCCCGCCGGCTCACCGCCGCCCTGGCGGGGTGAACCGGGCCGCCGGCCGGACCCGCGCGGCGGTCGTCCCGGCCCCGCGGTGGGCGCCGCGCGTGAGGGTGGTCATAACCGCTGGACGGGCGCCACGGCGGTGCTGCTAGCCTTCTGGGCAGGTCATGAGTGCCAGCGCGAAGCCCCGGCTCGCTGGCCGGCAACCCTCCTCCGCGGTGGGGTGCCCCGGGTGAAGACCAGGCACCGGCAGCCGCCGGTGCAAGCGTGGCCTGGCACCCAGGTCAGCAACAGACCAGGGAGACCGATGTCCGCACCACCCTCCACCCCGTCCGGCGACGTCGCCGCGTACCCGGCCCGCTTCGCGCTGGTCAAGCGCCGCCACGTCGACCTGATGCGGGTGTGCAGCGACGCCTGTCGCCTCGCGCGCTGAGCGAGCGCCACCCCTCCTTTCCCCGTTCCACACTTCTCCGGCCCGGCCGTCCGTCCGGCGGACCGGCGCCGACGCGCACCCCGCGCGTCCATCCACTCTGGAGAGACATCGTGCGTTTCCGTACCGTCCTGACCCGTGCCGCCGCCGTCGGCGCGGCCGCCCTGCTCGCCGTCACCGCGCTCACCGCCTGCGGCAGCGACGACACCGCAGCGGCCGAAAACCCGTACGGCCTGCTCCAGCCCGGCGTGATCCGCGCCGGCACGCTCACCGACGCCCCGCCGAACGTCTTCCTGAAGGACGGGAAGTTCACCGGCTTCGACAACGAACTGCTGCGCGCCGTGGCCGCCAAGATCGGCCTGAAGGTGGAGTTCGTCGGCACCGACTTCTCCGGCCTGCTCGCACAGGTGAACAGCGGCAAGTTCGATGTGGGCAGCTCCTCGATCACGATCACCGAGGCGCGCAAGAAGACAGTGGACTTCGGCAACGGCTACGACTTCGGCTACTTCGGCCTGGACGTGCCCGCCGGCTCCTCGATCAGCGGCTTCGACCAGCTCGCCGGCAAGCGCGTGGTGGTGGTCCAGGGCACCGTGCAGGACGACTACGCCACCAAGCAGAACCTCGACCCGGTGCGGGTGCCCGACTACAACAGCGCGATCAACCAGCTCAAGGCCGGTACCGCTGACGCCTGGATCGCCCCGGCCGAGATCGGCGACAAGTCCGCCGCCGACAGCAACGGCAAGATCAAGGTCGCGGCGAAGCAGCTCAGTCCCACCCCGACCGCGTACGCGGTGGCGAAGGGCGACGACAAGCTGCGCGAGGCGCTGAACAAGGGCCTCGACGAGGTCATCGCCGACGGCACGTGGAGCCGCCTGCAGGCCGAGTACTACCCGGGGCGGCCGATCCCGGCCGGCTTCAAGCCGGGCAGCGGGTCGGTGGCGGTGCCGTCGCCGTCGGCCGCCTCCTGAACCGGTAACCGAGTACGAGCGGGGCGGACGGAGCGGACATGGATCCACTGAGCACGCTGTGGGAGACGTTCTTCGACTGGGACTCGATGCGCGAGGCGCTGCCCGAGATGCTCACCGTCGGGCTGCCCAACACGCTCACCCTGGCGGTCTCCGCCGCCCTGCTCGGCTCGGTGCTGGGCATGCTGCTGGCCGTCGCCGGCATCTCGCGTACCCGATGGTTGCGGTGGCCGGCGCGGGTCTACACCGACGTGTTCCGCGGCCTGCCGGCTGCGGCGACCATCCTGCTCATCGGCGTGGGCCTGGCGCCGCTCGGCATGCAGGTGTGGGGCCCGAACCCCTATCCGCTGGGCGTGCTGGCGCTGTCCCTGATCGCCGCCGCCTACCTCGGTGAGATCTTCCGGGCGGGCATCCTGAGCGTCGAGGCCGCCCAGTTGGAGGGCGCGCGGGCGCTCGGCTTCTCCTGGGGCGAGGCGATGCGTCTGGTGATCATCCCGCAGGGCGTACGCCGGGTGCTGCCCGCCTGGGTCAACCAGCTCATCGCGCTGATCAAGGACTCCAGCCTGGTCTACTTCCTCGGCCTGCTGGCCAGTCAGCGGGAGCTGTTCCGGATCGGGCAGGACTACGCGGCCAACACCGGCAACCAGTCCGCGCTGCTGCTGGCCGGGCTGTTCTACCTGGTGCTGACCGTGCCGCTGACCCACGCGGTGAACTGGCTGGACCGGCGCCTGCGGCAGGGCCGCCCGGCCGCGCCGCCCGAACCGGACCCCGAGCCCGCCGACCTGACCCCGTCCGGAAGGGACCCACGATGACCACCACGACCTCGGTCAGCCTGGCCGTCCGCGACGTGCACCTGGCCTTCGGCGCGCACCGGGTGCTGCGCGGCGCGGACCTGGACGTGGCCCGGGGCCGGGCGGCCTGCGTGATCGGCCCGTCCGGCTCCGGCAAGTCGACGCTGCTGCGCACCATCAACCGGCTGATCGAGCCGGACCGGGGCGACGTGCTGCTGGACGGGCGCAGCGTGCTGCGCGACGACCCGGACGCGCTGCGCCAGCGCATCGGCATGGTGTTCCAGCAGTTCAACCTGTTCCCGCACCTGAGCGTGCTGCGCAACATCACGCTGGCGCTGCGCAAGCTCAAGAAGCTCAGCGAGGACGAGGCGGTGGCGCTGGCCCGCGCCCAGCTCGACCTGGTCGGCCTGGCCGGCAAGGCGGACGCGCGGCCCGCGCAGCTCTCCGGCGGCCAGCAGCAACGCGTCGCCATCGCACGGGCGCTCGCACTGCGCCCGCAGGTGATGCTGTTCGACGAGGCGACGAGCGCGCTGGATCCGGAACTGGTGAAGGGCGTGCTCGCGGTGATGGCGGACCTGGCCGCCGCCGGGATGACGATGGTCGTGGTCACCCACGAGATGGGGTTCGCGCGCAGCGTCGCCGACACTGTGGCGTTCATGGACGCGGGCGTGGTGCTGGAGGCCGGGTCACCGGAGGCGGTGTTCGAGGCGCCGGAGCACCCGCGGCTGCGACGCTTCCTGTCCCAGGTGCTGTGACAGACCCGCTGCCTCAGCCCTTGACCGCGCCGATCAGCACGCCCTTGACGAAGTGCCGCTGGATGAACGGGTAGACAGCGACGATCGGCGCGACGGTCAGCACCACCACCGCCATCTTGATCGCCTCGGTCGGCGGCATGCTCACCGCGCTGCTCGCGCCGGAGGTGTGCGGGGCCTGCCCGGCCAGCAGGTAGCTCTGGAGCACCCGCTGGATCGGGTACATGTCGTTGCGGTCGATGAACAGCAGCGCATCGAACCAGACGTTCCAGTAGCTGACCGCGTAGAACAGGCCGACCACGGCGATCACCGCGCGGGACAGCGGCAGCACGATGCGCGCGAGCGTCCGGAAGTCGCTCGCGCCGTCGATGCGGGCGCTGTCCAGCAGTTCCGACGGGATGCCCTGGAAGAACCCGCGCACCACGACCAGGTTGAACACGCTGATCGCCGGCGGCAGGACCAGCGCCCAGATGGTGTCCTTCAGACCCAGCCCGGTGACCACCAGGTAGCGCGGCACCAGCGGCGGATAGACCAGGAACGGGATCAGGAAGTACGCCAGCAGCCAGCGGTGGCCCAGCGAGCCCGGCCGGGACAGCCCGTACGCGGCGAGCACGGTGACGGTCAGCGCGATGGCGGTGCCGAAGACCGTGACCAGCGTGCTGATCCACAGAGCCCGGGTCACCGCGCCGCCGGCGAAGATCGTCTCGTATGCGGACGTGTCGATCCCCCGGGGCACGACCACCAGGCCGCCGGCCCGCGCGATGGTCTCCCGGGACGACAGGCTGGTCACCAGGATCACCCAGAGCGGGAACAGCACGCCCGCCACCAGCACGGTGAGCATGACGGCCTTGAGCCCCTGGCCGACCGGGGTGGGCGGTTCCTGCCACACCGGCCGGCGGGATCGGGTGCCGGACGCCCGGCGGATCAGCGTGGTCATGACTTCGAGTAGATCCCTCGTTCGCCGAGCATGTGCGCCACGCGGTTGGCGGCCAGGATCAGCACCAGCCCGATGACGGCCTTGAACAGGCCGGCCGCCGCGCCGTAGCCGTAGTTCCCGGTGGCGATGGAGAAGTGGTAGACGAAGGTGTCGAGCACCTCGGCGGCCTGCCGGCCGACGGCGTCGCGTTGCAGCAGGAACTGCTCGAAGCCGACCGAGAGCGCGTCGCCCAGGCGCAGGATGAGCAGCAGCACGATCACCGGGCGCAGGCCGGGCAGGGTGATGTGCCACAGCCGCCGCCACCGGCCGGCGCCGTCCGCGGCGGCGGCCTCGTAGAGGTTCTGGTCGATGGTGGACAGCGCGGCGAGGAAGACGATGGTGCCCCAGCCGACGTCCTTCCACACCGCCTCGACGGTGACCAGGACGATGAACGTGTCCGGGTTGGTCATCACGTTCCACGGTTGCATCCCGGCCTCGCGCATGCTCTGGGCGAGCAGCCCGGCGCCGCCGAGCATCGCGACGAAGAACGTCACCACCAGCACCCAGCTGAAGAAGTGCGGCAGGTAGACGATCGTCTGGATCAGGCCGCGCAGCCGGCTGGACAGCAGGTTGTGCAGCGCGATCGCCAGCAGGATCGGCAGCGGGAAGAAGAAGACGAGCTGGAACGCGGTGATCGCCAGCGTGTTGCGGAACGCGTCCCAGAACGCCGGGTCGTCGAACAGCAGCTGGAACTGCCCGAAGCCGATCCAGTCGCTGTGCAGGAACGCCTGCCACGGGTTGTCGCCCAGGTAGGGGTTGTAGTCCTGGAACGCGATCACGTTGCCGGCGATCGGCAGGTAACTGAAGATCAGCAGGATGAGGAAGCCGGGCACCACCATCGCGAGCAGTTGCCAGTCCCGGCGCAGCCGGGTGCGCAGCGGCACCCGG
>NZ_JBMVFV010000015.1:0-88253 GCF_049538395.1 Micromonospora sp. AB353
AGGCGGAGCCGTTCAGCGTGAACGCGGCGGGCTTCGGGTTGGCGCCGGTGTGGGTGCCGTTGAAGCCGAAGCTGGTCGACGCCCCCGGCGCCAGCGTCCCGTTGTAGGACAGGTTCGACGCGGTCACCGCCGTACCGGTCTGGGTCACGTTCGCCGACCACGCCTGCCCGACCTTCTGCCCGGCGTTGCCGAAGGTGAACGCCAGCGTCCAGCCGTTGATCGGCGTGGTGCCGGTGTTGGCGACGGTGACGTTCGCGGTGAACCCGGTGTCCCAGGAGTTCGCCGTCCAGGTCACCGCGCAGGCGCCGCCGGTGGGCGGGGCCGTGGTGGTCACCGTGACGCCGGGCGACGCGGGCGAGACGTTGCCGGCCGCGTCCACCGCCACCACTGTGAACGTGTACGTGGTGGAGGCGGTCAGCCCGGTCACCGCCAGCGTGGTGCCGGTGGCGGTACCGACCAGGACGTTCCCGCCGCGGTAGACGCGGTACCCGGTGACGCCGACCGCGTCGCTGGACGGGCCCCAGGTCAGCGTCAGGCCGGTCGGGCCGACCGCGGAGGCGGTGGGCGTACCGGGCGCGGTCGGCGGTGTGGTGTCCGGCGCCGGGCCGGCCGGCGTGGAGACGCTGACGGCGGCCGACGACGCGGAGCGGTTGCCGGCGCCGTCGAGCGCCCGCACGGTGAACTGGTACGTCCGCTCCGGCAGCAGCCCGGTCACGACCAGGGTGTTCGTGGTGGCGGTACGCAGCACCAGCGCGTCGCTGCCGGTCTGGGACTGGGTGATCTCGTATCCGGCCAGGCCGCTGCCGCCGGTGTCGGTGGACGCGGCCCAGGTCAGCGTGAGCCCGCTCGACGTGACGGCGGACGCGACGGGCGTGCCGGGCACCGAGGGCGCGGTGGTGTCCGGGGTGACGGGGCCGGGCTCCTCGCCCCAGACGCGGACGCCGCCGGAGTAGAGCGGCACCTTGCGGTTCGGCCCGGCGGTGGCCTGGTACGACGGGTCGTTCGTCGGATCCCAGGTGCCGCCCTCCGGCACCCCGATCTTGAACTGGACCTCCATCCGGTGCTGCGACTGCCCGGCCGGCGCGATGGTGTAGCCGGTGCAGTCGACCTCGACGTACCAGATGTCGCCGGAGAACTGCTTCGCCGTGGACGGGGACGGGCAGCCCTGGGTGTAGCCGGGCGTGACGGTGACCGGTCCGGTGCCGTCGGGCCGGAAGAAGTACCGGAACTTACCGGTCGTCAGCGCCCGGGCCGGGAACGCCGACTTGTTGTAGATGATCGCCTTGAGCCCGGTGGCGCGCGGCTCGGCCTGCATCACTGTGGTCTCCACAGTCATCTCGTCCATGTCGGGCGTCTCGGCGGACGGGAAACCGGCGCGTGGGCTGCCGCCGTACTCGTTCGTCAGCCGGGCCAGCGCGGAGGTGAAGCCGGCGTTGTAGTCGGTGGCGACCTCGTTCATCACGTAGTCCGACCGGCTGTCGGTGTACGCGTCGTTCGCCGCCGACGGGCCGCCGACCAGCGCGCCGTAGAGCACGTGCCGGGTCTCGGTGGGTACGGTCTGGCTGTCCCACCAGGAGCCGTGCGCGGTGCGGTGGTGCGGGTTGCGCGGCGAGTTGGCGCCGAAGCCGATCTGGTAGCTGGAGTTGCGCGGGTTGTCGCCGAGCGCGTAGTCGATCTGCCGGACGGCGAAGTCGTGGTAGCGCGCCTTACGCGTGGTGTCCGTGGTCTTGTCGCTGTAGACGAGCGCGGCGAACGCGGTGTTCGAGGCGTACCGCAGCGCGCCCCAGGAGTCGAGCACCGCCATCCCGCCGGGCGAGTACGGCACCCGCTGCCCGTTGACGCCCACCGTCCAGTAGTCCAGCCACCGGTTGGCGTCGTCGACGTACTTCTGCTTGCCGGTGAGGTTCGCCAGCAGCACGTACGCGCCGAACTGCTTGTTGTCCCAGGCGATGGTCCACTTGTAGGAGCGGGTGGTGGACTGCGGCTCGGTGCCGAGCCTGTCGTACTCGCTCTCGGCCTTGGCCAGGTAGGTGGCGTCGCCGGTGGCCCGGTACAGCCAGATCGCGCCCCACACCAGTTCGTCCTGGTAGCCGCTCCACGACTTGTAGAAGCTCGTCGCGTCGGTGATGCACTCGTGGTAGCTCTTCCGCACCGTGTCGGCGAACGTGTAGAGCTGCTTGGCGTGGCCGAGCAGCTTGTCCGCGTAGGCCGCGTCGGTGGGCCGGAACACCATCGAGGAGGCGGCCATCGCGGCCGCCGTCTCCCCCGCCAGGTCCGCGCCGCCACAGCTCGCATCGATCTTGTACGCCGGCCGCGCCATCGGCATCACCTCGGCCGGGCCCCACCACTTGTGGTCGTCGTCGCCCTTGCCGACCTGTCCGTAGAGGACGTTCGGGGCGGGGTGCGCCTTGACGAAGTAGTCGTTGACGAAGCGCAGGTTGTTCAGCAGGTGGGTGAGCTGGCCGGAGGCGACGTACCCGTCGCGGTACTCGACCGCGCCCCACGCCAGCATGGTGGCGCTGAACGCCATCGGGAAGCCGAACTTCACGTGGTCGCCGGCGTCGTACCAGCCGCCGGTGAGGTCGACGCCGACGTCGGCGCCGTCGGTGAGCGCCGAGTCGCCGCGCCAGGAGACCCGGTTCCAGGAGGGCTTGCGGCCCGACTGCTGCGCCTCGTAGAAGAACAGCGACTTCTGCAACGCCTCGGCGTAGTTGAACGCTGGCGCGGCCTGTGCGGCGGCGGCGGACGCGGGTGGCGGGGCGGCGACGGCCGTGGCCAGGCCGACGGCCAGCGCGGCGCCGGCGGCGAACAGCCGGCGGAGCCGGGACCGGCCTCCCGGCGGCGGAATCGGACGGGGCATGGCGAGCTCCTGTGGCTGGCGCCGGGCGGCAGCCGGAGCGGGGACGGTCTCGCGGGGCTCCGGCTGCCGCGTGGCGGTGGTGGTGGGGTGTCCGCGAGAGCTTCGGGAGCGCTCCCATGGACAACCGACAATGTAATGCGCCGTTCATCACAGGGGAAGAGCGCGCTGGTCCGGGAGACCCGGGCGTACTCACGGGTAACCATCGGGAGCTGGATCACACTATCGACTTCTGTCGATATAGAGCGTGCTCGGTCCCAGCTCAGCGGCATCGTCACGGTGGTGAGCGCACCCGCGAGAGCGCCGACGGCAGCGCGGCCGTCCTGGCATACGAGCGTACGGTTGCCCGCCCGCTCCGGCCCGCGGGACAGTACGCCTCACCTGCGGTGCCATCGACGCCGCCGCTCCCCGGACGACACTGAGGAGATCGCGATGGCTCTACGACTCGCCGAGGGCACCTCCTGGTCCGACACCCTCGCCCGGGCGGTGGCCGCCACGCCCGAGGCGTTCGGCACCGGCCCCGACGGCACCACGACGCTGCACAACCTCGTCCGGGGCGACTGGCGCGCGCTCGGCACGCCCACCGCCGTACGGACCCCGGTGGACAACACCGTGCTGGTGAACCTCGCCCGGCTCGACGCCGACACGGCCCGCGCCGCCGTCGCCCACGCCGCCGACGCGCACCGGGAGTGGGCACGGACCCCGTTGGCCGAGCGCGTCGCCCGGGTCACCGACGCGCTCGACGCGCTCACCGCACACCGCGACCTGCTCGCCCTGCTGCTGGTCTGGGAGATCGGCAAGCCGTGGCGGCTGGCCTGCGCCGACGTGGACCGCGCGCTGGACGGCGTGCGCTGGTACGTACAGGAGATCGAGCGGATGCTCGCCGGCGGGCGGGAGCCGCTGCCCGGCCCGGTCAGCAACATCGCCTCCTGGAACTACCCGATGAGCGTGCTCGTGCACGCCGAGCTGGTGCAGTTGCTCGCCGGCAACGCGGTCATCGCCAAGACGCCGTCGCAGGGCGGCGCGGTCTGCCTCACCGTCGCGCACGCGCTGATGCGCCGCGCCGGCCTGCCCGCCACGCTGCTGTCCGGCAGCGGCGAGGAACTGTCCGAGGTGCTCGTCCGCGCGCCGGAGATCGGCGCCGTGGCGTTCGTCGGCGGGCGCTCCAACGGCGGCAAGGTCGCCGCCGCGCTGCTCGACTGCGACAAGCGGCACTTCATCGAGCAGGAGGGCCTCAACGCCTGGGGCATCTGGAACTTCTCCCAGTGGGACTCCCTCGCCGCCCACCTGCGCAAGGGCTTCGAGTACGGCAAGCAGCGCTGCACCGCGTACCCCCGGTTCGTGGTCCAGCGCGACCTGGTCGACGAGTTCCTCGACATGTACCTGCCGGTGGTGCGCTCGATCCGGTTCGGGCACCCGCTCGCCGTCGGCGACGACTGGGCGGCCGGCGACCCGCTGCCCGAACTGGACTTCGGGCCGCTGATCAGCGGGGCGAAGGCCGACGAGCTGCGGCGCAAAGTCGACGAGGCGGTACGCGGCGGCGCCGTGCCGCTGCACCGCGGCAAGCTGGACGGCGCACCGTTCCTGGACGGGCAGGACACGTCCGCGTACGTCGCACCGGCCGTGCTGCTGGCCCCGCCCGGCCGGTCCCGCCTCATGCACGCCGAGCCGTTCGGCCCGGTCGACACCATCGTCGTGGTGGACACCACCGACGAGCTGCTGGCCCAGATGAACGCCTCGAACGGCGCGCTCGTCGCGTCGCTCGCCTGCGACGACGAGGAACTCGCCGGCAAGCTGGCGGTGGACCTGCAGGCGTTCAAGGTGGGCATCAACAAGCCGCGCTCCCGGGGCGACCGGGACGAGCCGTTCGGCGGCCGGGGCGCGTCCTGGAAGGGCGCGTTCGTCGGCGGCGACCTGCTCGTGCAGGCGGTCACTGTGGGCGGCGACGGCCGGCTCTACGGCAACTTCCCCGACTACAGCAGCTACCCGGCCACCTGATCGCGCACAGACGGGCGGGGCCCCCGCATCGGGAGCCCCGCCGTGTCACCGTCCTCCGTATCGGAGGTCGGCCCCTGTGGCGCGTGACCGCGCCGGTTCCGGCCGTCCGGGCCGTACCCCTCGGGTGGGCCGCGCCGTTGCGGCGCACCTCCGGGATCCGGCCGGCGGCCGTCAGCTCAACTCGACCGCTGTGCCGGCACCGTCACCCCGGCCCGCGCGGCGGGCTCGACCGGCGGCCGTGGGGCCAGCGGCAGCGTCGCGGTCAGCACGCTGCCGTCGCGTTCCATCGCCACCGGCCGGTCCAGCCGGCGCAGCGTCCGCAGCATCGGCGTGTTCTCGGACTGCACGTGCAGCAGCACGGCGGCGTAGCCGGCCCGGTCGGCGTGGCCGACCAGGCGGCGCAGCAACGCCGAGCCGAGACCCCGCCGCTGCCAGTCGTCGCGGACCAGCAACGCCGCCTCGGCCTCGTCGCCCTCGCCGAGCAGGTTCGCCATCGCCACGACCGGCTCCGCCGCCCCGCCGGAGCCCGCCGTGGCGAGCAGCGTCACGCCCCGCGCCGGTTCCAGCAGCCGGCGCAGCCGGGCCGGCGACGGGTCCGCCGCCCCGCTCAGGTAGCGCCGCTGCCGGCTGCGCGCCGAGCAGGCGGCGTGCAGGTCGCGTACGCCGGGGACGTCCTCGGTGGTCGCGGCCCGCACCGACACCTCGCCGCCGTCCGGCAGCACCAGGGTGATCCGGTCGGCGTCCCGGCGGGCCAGCGTCGCCGCCAGCTCGACGAGGGCCTGCGCGCGGGCGTACTCGGCCGGGGTGAAGCTGGGCTCCCGGCGGTGCAGCTCGTGCGCGCCGCCGGCCGGGTCGGCGAGCACCATCGTCGTGCCGCCCACCCCGCCCGGCGCGGCGGCGGGCGTCGGACGCCAGGTCACCGTGTCGGCGCCGAGCAGCGTCCGCAGCACCTCGCCGGTCGCCTCCGGGTCACGCACCAGCCGCCCGGCGAGCCCGAGCAGCCGGGTCGGCTCGTCGGCCAGCCCGCGCGCCCCGCTGCGCGCGATCCAGCAGTCCCGGCCCCGGCCCCGCTCCACCGCGGCCCGCAGCTCCGCCTCGGTCACCTGCTCGGGCGCGTCGACCAGGAAGTCGTCGACCGCGCCGGCCTCGGTGGTGTGCACCTGCACGCTGAGGATGTTGACCCCGCGCAACGCGAGGCTCGCCGTGAGCACCGACAGGTAGCCCGGCCGGTCGTCCACGGTGGCTCGGATCCGCCACAGCGCCATGGTTGTCTCCCTTCCTCGGCACCGACCATGCCGTGCGCCTGTTGCGGGCCCGTTGCCCCGGGGTGACGCGGGCCGTCCGGTCAGGTGACGGTGGTCACCGGCGGCGTGCCGACCAGGTCCAGCCGGTCGCCGAGGATCACCGCGCTGGCGCGGACGAGCTGCGCGAGCCGGTCCACCTCGGTGGAGTGGAACCCGGCGGCGGCGAGCGGCTCGCTGTGGTCGCGGGCGACCACGAGCACCAGCCCGGCCCGGCCGAACGGCGCCACCGCGTAGTGGTGCCCGTCCGGACTGGTCATGGCGCGCGCCCGCAGCGGGGTCACCTCCGGCAGCCGCGGCGGCACCGGCGCCCGCCAGCTCGCGTGGCCGATCGCGGCGACTCCGGCCTCGCCGCTGCGCGAGGCCCAGTCCAGGGGTACGACGGCGACCACCGCCCAGTCCGCGGCGAGCAGCCCCGGCACCGCGTCGACGAGCGTGGCCACCCCGTCGACCGGGTTCGCCGCCACCTGGGCGAGCAGTTCGGCGTCCTGCCCGGTGGTGGTGGGCGCGCCGATCGCCCGCCACACCCCGTCCACCCGGACGCCGGGGATCGCCGCCAGCCCGGCGAGCATCCGCTCCACCCGCGCCGCACCCGGCCAGACCACGGTGAAGTCGTCCACCGCCCGGCCACCGAGCCGTTCCAGCACCACCACCTGCACGATGTCCGCGCCGGAGACGCCGAGTGTCCGGGCCACCTGGCCGAGCGTGCCCGGACGGTCCGGCAGGGTCACCCGAACTCTCAGCAGCATGTCTGATCCCCTCCGCTCGGCGGGCCGGCCGAGCGGCCGGCAGGCTGGGCCCCAGCCTGCCGGTTGACCATTTCGCCCCTGTTGCAGGGGCATGTCCCGCCGGGAAAACCCGACCTTGACAACAAAGCTGAGCTGCCATCAACTAATCGGATGACCGATCCGGCCGCCGATGTCGCCGCGCCCCCGACCGGTTCCGCCCCGCGCGGGCTCGACCTCGACCGGCTCGCCGCCCACCTGGCCGTCCACCGGCCGGACCTGAGCGGGCCGCTGTCGGCGCGGCTGATCGCCGGCGGCAAGTCCAACCTCACCTACCTGCTGCGCACCGGTGACCGCGAGGTGGTGCTGCGCCGGCCGCCCCTCGGGCACGTGCTCGCCACCGCGCACGACATGGCCCGCGAGCACCGGGTGATCTCGGCGCTCGCGCCGACCGGCGTACCGGTGCCGGAGGCGCTGCTGCTGTGCGCCGACGAGAGCGTCATCGGCGCGCCGTTCTACCTGATGGCGAAGGTCGACGGCGAGGTCTACCGGCGGCGGGAGCAGACCGACGCGCTCACCGCCGCGCAGCGGCGCGACCTCGCCATGGCGATGATGGACACGCTCGCCACGCTGCACCGGGTCGAGCCGGCCGAGGTGGGGCTGGCCGACTTCGGCCGCCCGGAGGGCTACCTGGCCCGGCAGGTACGCCGCTGGGCCGGCCAGCTCGACCGGTCCCGCAGCCGGCCGCTGCCCGGCATCGACGAGCTGCGCGACGCGCTGGCCGCCAGCGTGCCCGAGGGCGCGAACGCGGGCCGGATCGTGCACGGCGACTACCGGCTGGACAACCTGCTCGCCACCGTCGACCCGGTGGCGGTGCGCGCGGTGCTCGACTGGGAGATGGCCACGCTCGGCGACCCGCTGGCCGATCTCGGGCTGCTGCTGACGTACTGGGACGTGCTCGGCGACAGCGACCACGGCGCGGGCAACCCGGTGGCCGACGGCATCGGGCCGCGCGCCGGCTTCCCCACCGGCGCCGAACTGATCGAGCGGTACGCCGGGCGCAGCGACGTCGACGTCGGCCCGCTGCACTGGCACGTGGCGCTCGGCTGTTTCAAGCTCGCGGTGATCTGCGAGGGCATCCACTACCGGCACACGCTCGGGCAGACGCTGGGCGAGGGCTTCGACCGGATCGGCGACATGGTGGCGCCGCTCGTGGCGCACGGGCTGCACGCGGTGAGGGAGAGCTAGATGGAGTTCGCGTACGACGACCGGACGGTCGAGCTGCGGCAGCGGCTGGAGGCGTTCCTCACCGAGTGCGTGTACCCGGCCGAGCCGGTGCACCACGAGCAGGTGGCTGCCGCCGGCGACCCGTGGGCGCGCCCGCCGGTGATGGAGGAGCTGAAGGCGCAGGCGCGGGAGCGCGGGCTGTGGAACCTGTTCCTGCCCGACGCCCGCTACGGCGCCGGGCTGACCAACCTCCAGTACGCGCCGCTGGCCGAGCTGACCGGCCGCAGCCCGCACCTGGCCCCGGAGGCGCTCAACTGCGCCGCGCCGGACACCGGCAACATGGAACTGCTCGCCGAGTTCGGCTCCGAGGAGCAGCGCAAGCAGTGGCTCATGCCGCTGCTCGCCGGTGAGATCCGGTCCGCGTTCTGCATGACCGAGCCGGAGGTGGCGTCCTCGGACGCGACGAACATCGCCACCCGGATCACCCGCGACGGCGACCACTACGTCATCAACGGCCGCAAGTGGTGGTCGTCCGGGGCGATGGACCCGCGCTGCGAGATCTTCATCGTGATGGGCAAGACCGACCCGGACGCCGACCGGCACCGCCAGCAGAGCATGATCCTGGTCCCCCGGGACACCCCCGGCGTGACGGTACGGCGCGGGATGCGGGTCTTCGGCTACAGCGACGCCCCGCACGGCGGGCACGCCGAGATCGACTTCTCCGACGTGCGGGTGCCGGTGGACAACCTGGTCGGCGAGGAGGGCACCGGGTTCGCCATCGCCCAGGCCCGGCTCGGCCCCGGCCGGATCCACCACTGCATGCGCCTGGTCGGCATGGCCGAGCGGGCCCTGGAACTGCTCTGCCGACGCGTGCTCGACCGGGTCGCGTTCGGCCGCCCGCTCGCCGAGCAGGGCGTGGTCCGCGAGTGGATCGCCGAGTCGCGGGTCCGGATCGAGCAGGCCCGCCTGCTCGTGCTCAAGACCGCGTGGCTGATGGACACCGTCGGCAACAAGGGCGCGCACACCGAGATCCAGGCCATCAAGATCGCTACCCCGCTGATGGCCGAGTGGGTGATCGACAAGGCCATCCAGGCGTACGGCGGGGCCGGGGTCAGCCAGGACACCCCGCTGGCCGAGCTGTGGGCGGCGGCCCGCACGCTGCGCCTGGCCGACGGCCCCGACGAGGTCCACCGCGCGTCGCTGGCCCGCCGGGAGCTGCGCCGCTGGTCCTGACCGGGCCCCCGCCGCCCGGCCGGGTCAGGCGGAGGCCCGGTGGATCAGCTCGGTGTCCAGCAGCACGTGCGGGGAGGGGACCTCCTCGCCCCGGATGCGGGACACCAGCAGCCGGGCCATCTGCCGGCCCATCTCCTCCACCGGCTGGAACACGGTGGTCAGCGGCGGCTCGGCCTGACGCGCGATCGGGGCGTCGTCGAAGCCGATCACCGCCACGTCCTCGGGCACCCGGCGGCCGGCCTCGCGCAACGCGCGCAGCGCGCCGAACGCCATCAGGTCGGAGGCGACGAACACCGCGTCCAGCTCCGGGCAGACGTCGAGCAGCCGGCGCATCGCGGCGGTGCCGCTGCCCTCGCTGAAGTCCCCGTACGCGATCAGGCCCGGATCGACCCGGCTGCCGGACGCACGCACGGCCTCCTGGTAGCCGGAGAGCCGGGCCAGACCGGCGCCCATGTCCTGCGGGCCGGCGATGGTCGCGACCCGCCGGCGGCCCTGGCGGAACAGGTGCTCCACCGCCTGCCGCGCGCCGCCGACGTTGTCCATGTCGACGAACCACGCCGGCTGCGCGTTCGGGTGCAGCATCCGCGCCGGACGGCCGCCGAGCACCGTCGGCAGGCCGCGCTCCTCCAGCAGCGTGGGCAGCGGGTCGGCGTCGTGCAGCGACAGCAGGAGTACGCCGTCCACGTGCTGGTTGGTCAGGTGGTGCTCGACCCGTTCCCGCTCGATCGGCGACTGCACCATGGCCAGCCAGAGCTGCATCGGCGTCTCCACCAGCCCGGAGCTGACGCCCCGGACGATGGCCGCGAAGAACGGCTCGGTGAAGACCCGCTCCCCCGACTCGGACACGACCAGTGCGACCGAGTCGGTCCGCTGGGTGACCAGCGCACGGGCGGCGCGATTCGGCACGTACCCCAGTTCGGCGATGGCCTGCTGGACGGCGGCCCGGGCCTCCGGGCTGACCTGCGGCGAGCCGTTGACCACGCGGGAGACCGTGCCGCGCCCGACGCCGGCGCGGGCCGCGACCGCGTCGAGGGTCGGACGCCCGAGCGAGCGGGTGCGCTGCGTTGTCATCGTTGTGCTCCTCCGACGGTCGGGCGGGCCCGGCACCGATTGAGGCGTCGGCGCCGGGCCGCCCGTTACTGGCTGGCCCAGCTTATTGTGCGGGCAGTCCGTTGCGTCGGATCACGTCGGCGTACCACCTGGCGCTGGACTTCGCGATCCGGGCCTGGCTGTCGTAGTCGACATAGACCATGCCGAACCGCTTCGTGTAGCCCCAGGCCCACTCGAAGTTGTCCAGGAGCGACCAGGCGAAGTAGCCCTTGAGCGGCACACCGGCCTCGATCGCGGCGTGCGCCGCGCGCAGGTGCGCGGAGAAGTAGGCCAGCCGGTCCGGGTCGTCCACCCGGCCGTCGACCAGCTCGTCGACGAACGCCGAGCCGTTCTCGGTGACGTAGAGCGGCAGGTCGGTGTACTCCCGGTGGACCCGCTCCAGCGTCTCCACCAGGCCCGGCGCGTCGATCTCCCAGTCCATGTCCGTCACCGGGACACCCCGGGTGACGAACCGGACGTCCTCGCTGCCCGGCCAGCAGGACGGCGCCCGCCAGTAGGGCTCCGGCTCCGCGCCCTCGACCGGGGCGGCCACCACGTGCCGGCTGTAGTAGTTGACCCCGACCATGTCCAGCGGCGTAGAGATGGTCGCCAGGTCACCGTCGCGCACGTGCCCCATGTCGGTGATCTGACGCAGGTCCGCGACGAGGTCCGCCGGGTACGACCCGCGCAGCACCGGGTCCAGGAAGAACCGGTTCGCCAGCGCGTCGATCCGGCGGGCCGCGTCGGCGTCCGCCGCCGACCCGCTCGCCGGGGTCACCGGGTACAGGTTGACGGTGATGCCGAGCTGCGCCTCCGGGCGGACCGCGCGGACCGCCTGCACGGCCAGGCCGTGACCGAGCATCAGGTGGTGCCCGGCCCGGACCGCGTCCGCGCCGTCGGAGCGGCCCGGCGCGTGCACGCCGGAGCCGTAACCGAGGAACGCCGAGCACCACGGCTCGTTCAGCGTGGTGAAGTACTTCACCCGGTCACCCAGCGCCTCGGCGACCAGGTGGGCGTACTCGGCGAAGCGGGCCGCGGTGTCGCGGGCCGGCCAGCCGCCCGCGTCCTCCAGCGGCTGCGGCATGTCCCAGTGGTAGAGCGTCAGCCACGGCTCGATGCCGTGGCCGAGCAGCTCGTCGACCAGCCGGCGGTAGAAGTCCATGCCCTCCTGGTTGACCCCGCCGGTGCCGCCCGGCTGCACCCGCGGCCAGCTCACCGAGAAGCGGTACGACCGCAGGCCCAGGTCGGCCATCAGCCGCACGTCGTCAGGCATCCGGTGGTAGTGGTCGCACGCCACGTCGCCGGTGTGCCCGGCCACCGTCCGGCCCTCCGTGTGGCTGAAGGTGTCCCAGATCGACGGGGTACGGCCGCCCTCCGTCGCCGCGCCCTCGATCTGGTACGCGGCGGTCGCCGCACCCCAGAGGAAGTCGGGCGGGAAGGTGAGGGCCGGACCGGCGTCGAGGACGCCGACGGCGGGCGGGCTTGCTGGGTTGCTCACGACTTGACGGCGCCTTCCATGATGCCGCCGATGATCTGGCGGCCGAACAGAACGAACACGACGAACAGGGGCAGGGTCGCGATCAACGTACCGGCGAAGATCTGCGAGTTGTCGGCGAAGTAGGCGGTGTTGAGGCTGCGCAGCGAGATCTGGACGGTCGGGTTGGACGGGTCCGCCAGCACCACGAACGGCCAGAAGAACTGGTTCCACTGCTCCATGAAGGTCAGCAGGCCCAGCACCGCGGCGGCCGGACGCAGCGCGGGCGCCACCACGTGCCAGTACACCCGCCAGGTGGAGCAGCCGTCCACCCGGGCGGCCTCGATCAACTCGTTCGGTACCGCCTGCTCGGCGTACTGGCGCATCATGAAGATGCCGAAGCCGCCGATCAGGAACGGAACGGTCACCGACGGCATGGTGTTCAGCCAGTCGAGCTTCGCCATCAGGATGTACAGCGGCAGCACGCCGAGCTGGATCGGCACCATCATCGAGGTGAGGATGATCAGCAGCAGCGCGTTCTTGCCCCGGAAACGGAGCTTGGCGAACGCGAAGCCGGCCAGCGAGCCGAAGAACACCGTCGCGACGGTGATCGTCCCGGAGACCAGGAACGAGTTCATCAGGCCCTTGACGATGTTGGCGTCGCTGTTGGCGAGCACCCGCTCGATGTTCTCGCCGAGCTTGCCGCCGGGCAGGAACGGCGGCGGCCACGAGTTGGCCGCGTCGTTCGTCCGGCTGGCGATCACGATCATCCAGTAGAACGGGAACAGGGACAGCAGCACGCCGAAGATCAGGCCGATCATGGTGAGCGGGCTGGCCTTCCAGAGCCGCTCGGCCCGGTGGGCGGTCTTGACCGGCGGACTCTGCCGGGTGGGCGGGCGGACGGCGGTGGTCGTCATCTCGTCACCTCACTTGTCGGAGCTGATGCGGCGGGCGAGCAGGTAGTTGATCGCCGACATCAACGCGATGAGCACGAAGAGCACGAGCGCGACCGCTCCGGCGTAGCCCCACCGGAAGCGCTGGTTCATCACGTCGAGCAGGTACATCGTGATGGTCTGGAACTGGCCCTCCGAACCACCGGAGAGACCGCCCGAGCCGCTGGTGAACAGCAGGGGCTCGGTGAACAGCTGGAGGCCGCCGATGGTGGAGATGATCAGCGTGAAGATGATCGTGGGGCGCAGCTGCGGGACCGTGATGGACCAGAACTGGCGCCGCCGGGAGGCGCCGTCCAGCGCCGCGGCCTCGTACATGTCCTTGCTGATCGACTGCATGGCGGCCAGGTAGATCAGCGCGTTGTAGCCGACCCAGCGCCAGTCGACCATGGTGGAGATGGCGAACCAGGAGGCGAAGCGGTTCGCCCGCCAGTCGATCGGGTCCAGGCCGACGCTGTCGAGCAGCCAGTTGACCAGGCCGAAGTCCTTGGCGTAGATCATCGAGAAGATCAGCGCGACCACAGCGGTCGAGGTGATGATCGGCATCGCGATGGCCATCCGGAAGAACGTCTGCGCGCGCAGCTTCCGGTTCAGCGCGTTCGCGAGCATCAGTGCCAGCAGCAGCTGGGGCACCGTGGAGAGCAGGAACATGCCGAACGTGTTGACCACCGCGTTCCAGAACTGCGGGTCCTCGGTGATCAGTTCGACGAAGTTGTCCATCCCGACGAACGAGATCGTCGAGTTCAGCGGCGACCGGTCGGTCAGCGCGATCCAGACCGTGTACGCGATCGGGTACACGCCGAACACGGCGAAGATCACGAAGAACGGCAGGACGTACAGGTACGGCGAGTACTTCAGGTCCAGCCGGGTCATCGAGGCGGCGCGGCGGCGTGTGTGCCGGGCGGCGCGCGGCGCGCCGGGCTCGGGCGGCGCCGCGGCGTGCAGGTCGAGGCTCATGGGGAGTCCTTCTCCTCGGCCGGCGTCACCCGCCACACGGGCGACGCCGGACTCTGCGGGCACCGCGGGTGGCGCCGGCAGCCGGGGCTGCCGACGCCACCCGCGGGCGGCTCAACCGGTCACTTACCGGCGGCCGCACCGTTCTTCAGGGCCGCCTGCCACTGCTCGTCGGCCGACTTGCCCTGCTCCACGGCGCGCAGCGTGTTCTCCACGGCGGTGCGGACCGCGTTGTTCTTCGGGCCGAGGTAGACCGGCTTCAGGTCGGTGGCGCCGGCGGCGAAGATCTTGCCGACCGGGGCCTTGCTGAAGTACTCGTTGGTCGAGTCGGCCACGGCCGGGTCGGTGAGCGCCTGCGGGTTCGAGGGCAGGTTGCCGACCGCCTTGTACGCGCCGATCTGGCCCTTGGCGCTGGTCAGGAACTTGGCCAGCTCCGCGGCCTCCTTCTGGTGCTTGCTCGACTTCGGCACGCCGAGGAAGGAGCCGCCCCAGTTGCCACCGGCGCCCGGCGCCTTGGCGATGTCCCACTTGCCGGCCGCCGCGTCACCGGCCTGGCCCTTGATGACACCGGTCATCCAGGCGGGGCAGGCGATGGTGGCGAAGGTGCCGTTCTTGAAGCCGGCGTTCCACTCGTTGGAGAAGGACTGGAGGTTGTTGGACAGCCCGGCGGCGATCATCTTGGTGGTGAGCTGGTACGCGGCCTGCACGTCCGGGTTCTGGTCGATGACCAGCTTGTTGCTCTTGTCGTAGTAGGTGTAGCCGGTGCCCTGGCCCGCGATCTGCATCAGCACGACGTTGTAGAAGTTGGTCGCCGAGTCGACGAACTTGTGCTTCTTGTCGGCGGCGGCGAACTTCTGGCCGGTGGCGATGAACTCGTCCCAGGTCGGCCAGAGCGCGCCGACCTGCTCGCGGTCGGTGGGCAGCCCGGCGGCCTTGAACAGGTCGCTGCGGTAGCACAGCGCCATCGAGCCGACGTCGGTGCCGAGGCCCAGCACCTTGCCGTCGGGGGTGGTGCCCTGCTCCCACTTCCACGGCAGGAAGTTGCCCTTGAGGTCGTTCGCGCCGTGGTCGGCCAGGTTCACGAACTTGTCGGCCTGGGCGTAGAACTGGACGATCGTGCCCTCTTCCAGGGCCACCACGTCGCCGGCGCCCGAGCCAGCGGTGATCTGCTGGGTGAGGCGGGTGTTGTAGTCACCGAGGCCGAGGCCCTTGCCCCGCTCCTGGATCTTGACGTTCGGGTGCTCCGCTTCGTACTGCTTGTACAGCTCTTCGTAGCCGAAGCCCTGGTCGCCGAAGACGTCGACGACCAGCGTGACCGGGCCGCCGCCGCTGCCGCTGTCGCCGCTGTCCGAGTCGTCGCCGCAGGCGGCGGTGGTGCCGAGCACGACGACGGACGCGAGCGCGATGGCCGCGAACCGCCGACGACGGATTGGGACGCTCATCCGAGACCCCTCTTTCGGTGGTGAGGCGATATCTGCTGTGTGGTGGGGGGTGCGTTTCGCGCGGGCCGGAGCGGGCAGGAGGGAGATCCGCACCACTCTCGGGAGCGCTCCCATGAGGTTGCCGGGAGGTGACAGGGGTGTCAATAGACCGTTGGGAGCGTTCCCATTTCGTTACCGCGTGGGCGCGCGGCCCCTGCGCGGGGACCGCGCGGTCAGCGGTGCGGCGGCGCCGCGGGGCTCAGGTCAGCAGCAGCGGCGCAGCAGGACGGTGGCGCGGTCCGGGTCGAACACGCCCGGATCGAACGCCGGGCCGGCCCACTCGCGCATGGTCCGGTGCTCCGGATGGGACGGGTCGGCGAGCGCGGCCAGCAGGACCGCGTACCCGCCCGGGCCGCCCACGTCCTCCGGCGGGCAGGCCCGCTCCCCGTCCAGGCAGAGCGGGTAGCGCTCGTCCGGGTCGGCGGCGCAGTAGTCCTCCACCACCAGGTCGTGCTCCCACCAGTCACCGAAGTCGTACGTGTAGCGGAAGCGGTCGCCCTTGCCCACCAGCGCGTCCAGCCGGACGTCCAGCTCGTCGCGCAGCGCCAGTTCGCCGTCCGGGTCGGGCTCGCCGTACTGCCGGCCGTCGACGTCGAACGAGTGCAGGTGGCAGTCGCGCCAGCCCATCGCGTGCTGGATCACCCGGTGCAGCCGGTCCAGCGTGTAGCCGCCGGGCACCAGCACCCGCCGCCACACCGGTGGCCGGACGCCGGCCAGCGACACCATGAGCTGGAAGATCTGACGCGACACGACGTCCCATCCTTCCTGGGCATAGGCTGCCTGCATGATCTGCCGAGCCTGCCGGGAACGGCGGCACGACGACTGTCCTGGCCGGAAGTGGTGCGACTGCCAGCACCGTACCCCCGAACCCACCCCTCCGGTCACCGGTCCGGCCGGCGAATGACCGTCGGAACCCCGATCGAACGGATCTGGCCCGCACCCGTCACCGGTGCGCTGACCGATCCGCAGCTCACCGCGCTCTACGGCCGCGCGGCCCGTCCGCACCTGCGGGTCAACTTCGTCGCCAGCGCCGACGGGGCGGTCACACTGGACGGATACTCGGCCGGGCTGTCCGGCGAGCCGGACAAGCGGGTCTTCGGGCTGCTGCGGATGCTCTGCGACGCTCTCGTGGTGGCCGCCGGCACGCTGCGGCACGAGGGCTACCGGGCGGTCCGGCTGAGCCCGGAACGCCGGGCCTGGCGGCGCGAGCACGGGCTCGCCGAGTACCCGACGCTGGTGGTCGTCTCCGGGTCGCTCGACCTCGACCCGGCGCAGGCCGCGTTCGCCGACGCCCCGGTCCGGCCGATCGTGCTCACCCACGCCGACGCCGCACCGCCGCCCGGGCTCACCGACGTGGCAGACGTGGTCCGCTGCGGCACCGACACGGCCGACGACCCTGCGCAGGCCGACGGCGCCGGGCGGACTGGCGGCGTCGGGCGGATTCGCGGTGCCGGGCGGGTCGATCTCGTCGCCGGCCTGGCCGAGTTGCGCCGGCGTGGGCTCGACCAACTGCTCTGCGAGGGCGGCCCGCACCTGTTCGGCGCGCTCACCGCAGCCGACCTGGTCGACGAGCTGTGCCTGACCGTGGCGCCGCTGCTCGCCGGTGCCGGTCCGGGCCGGATCACCGCCGGGGACGCCAGCCTCCCGCGTCACCTGCCGCTGCGGCACGTGCTGGCCGCGGGCGACGGCGTGCTGATGCTGCGCTACGCCCGCGACCCCGCCGAGACACCACCCGCCGGCGCCGCCCCCGCCGCCTGACCGGCACGCGGCACGCGGCACGCGGCACGCGGCACGCGAGATCTTGGTATCAAACGGCCCCTAGAGGGGCCCTTTCGTACCAAGATCTCTGCATTGTCCTGACACGCGGGACACGACTCCCGCGGACCGGGACACGGCGGACCGGAAGCGGCGAGTTCGGGGTGGGCACGGCGACGGGTGGAACTCCATGGGTGTCATAGGCCCGCGGAGACACCCATGGTGTTCCACCGAGCGGCCGGGCCGGACAGCACCACGCCACGGCGGTGGAGGGGTGAACGTGGAGGAAACGCACGCATCGTGGTCGGGCGGATTCGGGCCGCTACCGTTCGGCGCACGGGTGGCGTGGCGTCCGCCGCGTCGCGTGGCAACCTGTCGCATCCCTCGGGCAGGATGCACGACGTGCACCGCCAACGGTACGACCAGCCGACCGGAGACCGCCGATGACCGACGATCAGCTCGACGGGCCCGGCGAGGGTGTCGGCCGGGTGCTCGGCACCGCCGACGCCACCCCGCTCACGTTCTGGACCGCCGTCGCGCCGGGCAGCTACCTGCAACTCGACGACGTGGTGGTGACCCGCCGCGACCTGCCCGACCGTGAGCCGGTGACGATCGCCGGGGTGGTGACCCAGGTGCGTGCCCGGCACGAGGGGGCGCAGTTCGACTCCGACGTCTTCGCCATCGCCGACGGCACCCTGCCGGCGCAGGTGCAGGAGGCGGCCGAGGTGACCACCACGCGGGTCGACCCGGAGTTCTACGTGCCGCCCACGCCGGGCGCGGTGGTGCACCGGGCCGAGGGTGACGCGCGGGCGCGGGCGCTGCACTTCGACCGGATGGAGCGGCGGATCCCGATGGGGATGGGCCGCGACGGCGTGCCGGTCTATCTCAACGCCGACTTCCTCGACGGCACCCGGGGCGCACACGTGTCGATCTCCGGCATCTCCGGTGTCGCCACCAAGACGAGCTTCGCCACGTTCCTGCTCTACTCGGTGTTCCGCTCCGGCGTGCTGGGCGGCGACGCGGTGAACGCCAAGGCGCTGATCTTCAACGTGAAGGGCGAGGATCTGCTCTTCCTCGACCACCCGAACAGCCGGCTCGACGACCCGACCCGGGCGGCGTACGCGAAGCTGGGCCTGGACGCCGGGGCGTTCCCGGACGTGCGGGTGTACGCCCCGCCGCGGGTCGGCGACTCCTCCGGCACGCCGGATGTGAGCAGCCGGCTCACCGGGGTGGACAGCTTCTACTGGACGCTGTCCGAGTTCTGCGCCGACCGCCTGCTGCCGTACGTGTTCGCCGACGCCGACGACGAGCGCCAGCAGTACACGATGGTGGTCCACTCGGTGGCCGCGCACCTGGCCCGCTACGCCCAGCCGGCCGACGGCGGGGTGAGCATCGACGGGGTACGGCTCGGCTCGTACGCCGATCTGGTCGACCACGTGGTCGAGCAGCTCAACGACGACGAGACGCGCGGCGAGTGGGCCGGCAGCGCGGTCGGGCTGGGCACCGTCAACGCGTTCGCCCGGCGGCTGATCGGCAGCAAGAAGGACCTGGGCCGGTTGATCCGTGGTGACCTGGCGACCCGCCGCCCGCACTCGATCAACACGGCGGAGAGCGCCCAGGTGACCGTGGTCGACCTGCACAACCTGCCGGACCGCGCGCAGCGGTTCGTGGTCGGTGTGACGCTCAAGAGCGAGTTCGAGCGCAAGGAGAAGGCGGGCACCGCCAAGCCGCTGCTGTTCGTCGTGCTCGACGAGCTGAACAAGTACGCGCCGCGGGAGGGCTCGTCGCCGATCAAGGAGGTGCTGCTCGACATCGCCGAGCGGGGCCGCTCGCTGGGCGTGATCCTGGTCGGCGCGCAGCAGACCGCGAGCGAGGTGGAACGGCGGATCGTCACCAACTCGGCGATCCGGGTGGTGGGCCGGCTCGATCCGGCCGAGGCGTCCCGCCCGGAGTACGGCTTCCTTCCGCCCGCCCAGCGGCAGCGGGCGCTGCTGGCCAAGCCGGGCACGATGTTCGTCAACCAGCCGGACATCCCGGTGCCGCTCTGCCTGGAGTTCCCGTTCCCGGCGTGGGCCACCCGGGTCTCGGAGGCGGGCCGCGCGCCCTCGGAGACGCTACGGTCGATCACGCAGGCCGCCGATCCGTTCGCGGTGGTCGGCTCCGGCTCCTCCGACGACGACATCCCGTTCTAGGCGGCACCAGATGAAGATCCTGCACACCTCCGACTGGCACGTCGGCAAGGTCCTCAAGGGGCAGTCCCGGGCCGAGGAGCACAAGCAGGTCCTCGCCCAGGTCATCGAGATCGCCCAGCGTGAGCGGCCCGACCTGGTGATCGTCGCCGGTGACCTGTACGACACCGCCGCGCCGACCCCGGAGGCGACGCGGCTGGTCACCCGGGCGCTCACCGCGCTGCGGCGTACCGGGGCCGACGTGGTGGCGATCGGCGGCAACCACGACAACGGCGCGGCGCTGGACGCGCTGCGCCCGTGGGCCGAGGCGGCCGGGATCACGCTGCGCGGCAGCGTCCGGGAGAACCCGGACGAGCACGTCGTCGACGGGGTCACCGCCGGTGGGGAACGCTGGCGGCTGGCCGCGCTGCCGTTCCTGTCCCAGCGGTACGCGGTGCGCGCGGTGGAGATGTACACGCTCACCCCGGCCGAGGCGAACCAGACGTACGCCGACCACCTGGGCCGGGTGCTGGACCGCCTCGCCGAGGGGTTCACCGAGCCGGACCGGGTGCACCTGGTCACGGCGCACCTGACTGTGGTCGGGGCGAGCACCGGCGGCGGTGAGCGGGACGCGCACACGGTGCTCGGATACGCGGTGCCGGCCACCGTCTTCCCGGGCAACGCGCACTACGTGGCGCTGGGTCACCTGCACCGCTCGCAGCGGGTCATCGGCCCGTGCCCGATCCGCTACAGCGGCAGCCCGCTCGCCGTCGACTTCGGCGAGCAGGAGAACGTCTGCTCGGTGACGATCGTGGAGGTGACAGCCACCACCGCCGCCCGCGTCCGGGAGGTGCCGGTGCCGGGCGCGGTGCCGCTGCGCACGGTACGCGGCACGCTCGCGCAGCTCGCCGAGATCGAGGCGCCGGAGGGCTGGCTGCGCGTCTACGTCCGGGAGCAGCCCCGGGCCGGGCTGCGCGAGGAGGTGCAGGAGCTGCTGCCCCGGGCGCTGGAGATCCGGATCGACCCGGAGCTGGTGCCCGCTCCGGGCAGCGGGACACGGACTGCCCAGCGGGCCGGCCGGTCGCCGGGCGAGTTGTTCGGCGACTACCTGGACAGCCGCGGGCACGCCGACGAGGGTGTCCGGGAACTCTTCGACGAGCTGCTCGAGGAGGTGGAGCACTGATGCGGCCGATGCGACTGGACATGGCCGGGTTCACGGTGTTCCGCGACGAGACGACAGTCGACTTCACGGACGCCGACTTCTTCGCGCTCGTCGGGCCGACCGGCTCGGGCAAGTCGACGGTGCTCGACGCGATCTGCTTCGCGCTCTACGGCACGGTGCCGCGCTGGGGCGGCACGCGAGGGCTGGCGAACGCGCTGGCGCCGTCGGCGACCGAGGCGCGGGTCCGGCTGGTCTTCGAGTCCGCCGGGGACCGGTACGTGGCGACCCGGGTGGTCCGCCGCGACGGGCGGGGCACGGTAAAGACGGCGAACGCCGGGCTGCAGCTCATGCCGCCGGGCTTCGACGTCACCAAGCTCGACACGGGGCTCAGCCCGGAGGATCTGGGCGAGGTGGTGGCGGGCACCCCGGCCGAGATGGAACAGGCGGTGCTGGACGCGGTGGGGCTGCCGTACGAGCAGTTCACCTCCTGCGTGGTGCTGCCGCAGGGCCAGTTCGCCGACTTCCTGCACGCCAAGCCGGCCACCCGCCAGCAGATCCTGGTGAACCTGCTCGGGCTGGGCGTCTACGAGTCGGTGCAGAAGAAGGCGGTCGAGCGGGCCGGGCAGGCCGAGGCGAAGCTGGAGACCGTCGACAAGATGCTCGGCGGGCTCGCCGACGTCGACGACGAGCGTCTGACCGCCGCCCGGGAGCGGGTGGACGCGATGCGGGAACTGGCCGCAGCGGTCGCTGCCGCCGTACCCGAATGGGAGCGGGCCCGTGCGACGGCGGGTGAGCGGGCCGCAGCGCTTGCCGCCCTCGACGCCGAGTTGGGTGTGCTGGCCGGGGTGCGGCCGCCGGACGGCACCGCCGAGCTGGCGCGGGCGGTGGCGGCGGCCCGGGTGGCCGCGGACGAGGCGGCGGGCGCGGTCGGGCTGGCCGAGGAGCGCGAGGAGAAGCTGCGCGGGGAGCTGGCCGCCGCCGGTGACGAGAGCGCGCTGCGGTTGCACCTGAAGGCGTACGCGGACCGGGACCGGCTGACCACGGAGGCGGCGACTGTGCGCGCGGCGGTGGACGCGGCACGGACCGAGCACGACGCGGCGGTGGCGGCGCTGGCGGCGGCGCGGGCGGACGCGCAGCGGGCCGAGACGGAGCTGGAGTCGGCGTTCCGCGCGCACGAGGACGCGAAGGCCGCCGACCAGGCGGTGGCGCTGCGGGCGCACCTGGTCGGCGGCACGCCCTGCCCGGTGTGCGAGCAGACGGTCACCACGGTGCCGGCGGTGCCGAAGGGTTCGGCGGTGAGCCGGGCGATCGAGGCGGGCAAGGCGGCGCGGGCGGCGAGCGAGGCGGCCAAGCGGGTGGTGCAGGAACGCGACACCGCGGCCCGTGACTCCGACCGGGTGCTGCTGCGTGCCCGGACCCAGCACGACCAGCTCGGTGCGCGCCTGGCCGAGCTGGACGAGCAGCTCGCGGACGCGCCGGCGCCGGAGCGGCTGCGCGAGTCGCTGGCCGAGCACGCGCGGCTGCGGACCGCGCTGGAGGAGGCGGCCGGCGCGGTGCGGGCCGGCCGGGAGGCGGCCCGGCGGGCGCGGGGCTCGCTCGACGCCGCGCAGGAGCGGCTGCGCCGGGCCTGGCGTGACTTCGACGCGGTACGCGACGGGCTGGCCCGGTTCGGTCCGCCGGCCGCCGACCGGGACGACGTGGCGGCGGCGTGGGCGGCGTTGGCCGGCTGGGCGGGTGAGCAGGCGCAGGCGCGGCGCGCGGACCGCGACGGGCTGGCCGACTCGGTGGAGGCGGCGCAGCGGGCCGCGACCGAGGTCGCCGACGGGATCGCCGCGTTGTTCACCGCCGCCGGGCTGGACGCGCCGCAGGACGCGCCGCGCGACGTGGCGGTGGCGGTGGAGCGGGCCGAGGCGGAGTTGCGCCGGCTCGACGAGCGCCGCGAGCAGGCCGCCGAGCTGCGGGAACAGCGGGCCGGGCACGAGCACGAGGCGCGGGTGGCGCGGGCGCTCGCCTCGCACCTGCGGGCGAACAACTTCGAGCGCTGGCTGCTCACCGAGGCGTTGGACCTGCTCGTCGACGGCGCGTCGCGGATCCTGCGGGAGCTGTCCGGCGGGCAGTACGACCTGGTGCACGACAAGGGTGAGTTCTTCGTGGTCGACCACCACGACGCGGGGCTGCGGCGCGGGGTGCGGACGCTGTCCGGCGGGGAGACGTTCCAGGCGTCGCTGGCGCTGGCGCTGGCGCTGTCCGAGCAGCTCGCCGGCATGTCCACCACCGCCGCCAGCCTGGAGTCGATCGTCCTGGACGAGGGTTTCGGCACGCTCGACGCGGCGACGCTGGACACGGTCGCGGCGACGCTGGAGAACCTGGCCGCCCGGGGCGACCGGATGGTCGGCGTGGTCACCCACGTGCCGGCGCTGGCCGAGCGCATCCCGGTCCGGTTCGAGGTCCGCAAGGACGCGCGGACGGCCCGCGTGGAACGGACCGGCCTGTGACGTCACAGTCGCCGGCGTTCTTCGTCGACGCGTGGGATCCGGCGTACGGCGCGTCGTTCGAGGCGGCCGGCGGGTCCGGGCCGGCCGCGCCGAGCAGCGCCCAGGTCGACGCCGACGTCGAGCTGCCGGCCACCGACTGGCGGGCGATCGGCCCCCGCGCGGACGTGCGGTCACCGGACGTGGTGCTGCTCGTCGACGGGGTACGCCGGATCGACGCCAGCGTCTGGACGGCCGAGGAGGACGGCGGCTCGTTCCCCGGCATCGCCGCCTCGTACGCGGCCGGTGTGGTGCGCTGCGACCTGGACCGGGGCGCCGCCGAGATGGCCGGCGCCCGGGTGGGCCGGGGGCTGTTCACGGCGAGCCCGTCGGCGCAGGACGTGATCGCCGGGACGGTCCGTTATCCGGTGCACCGGGTCAGCGGCACCGGTGAGCTGAGCAAGCTGCCCGCGGCGGTGCAGGCGCCGCTGACCGCGCTGGAGGTGGCCGTCTCCGACGCGGTACGCACCGACGGCGACCTGCTGGTGGTGGACGGTCCGCTGCGCAGCCGGCGCAACCTGCCGCGCACGCTCGGGTACATCAAGACGCAGCACAGCCAATACCTGGACGCCCGGCTGACGGCTGTGGTGACCGGGCTGGCGCCGGGCGAGCGCTGCCCGGTGTTCCGGCTGGGCACGGCGTGGGGCGGCTGGTCGTGGTATCTGCGGCTGCCGGTGCGCGCGGGCGCGCCGTGGGCGGGCATCGTGCGGGTGGAGTGCTCGGCCGACCTGACCGTGCCGGAGGCGATCGCGCTTGCCGACCTGTCGCTGGTGACGCTGCCCCGGTTCGCCTCCACCCCGTACAAGGATCCGCGCGCCCCGCAGAACCTGGTGCCGATCGCCGGGCTGGAACGCCGGCTGCGCGGCATGCTCGGCGACGCGCGGCTGCTGCACCGGGTGCTCACCGCCGCGGCGCGCGGGATGCGGCGCTGATGGGCCGGCGACGCGACTCCGACCGGGTGGTGGCCGACGTCGACACCGGCCGGGCCGAGCTGGTGCCCGACGCCGACCGTGCGGGCTCCTGGACGCTGCTGCTCGACGGTGCGCCGCAGTCGCATGTGGACCTCGACGACCCGTCGCACCTGGAGTTCGAGTACGTCCGGCGGCTGGCAGCCGCGCTGGACCTGGTGGCGCCGGCCGGGACGCCGCTGCGGGTGCTGCACCTGGGTGGCGGCGCGCTGACCCTGCCCCGCTACGTGCAGGTCACCCGGCCCGGTTCGACGCAGCGGGTGTCCGAGGTGGACGGTGCGCTGGTGGATCTGGTCCGCCGCGAGCTGCCCTGGCCGTCGGATCCGCGCCTGAAGGTACGGGTGGCCGACGCGCGGGCGACGCTGACGTCGAGCCGCAACGGCGCGTACGACGTGATCGTGGCCGACGTGTTCGCCGGCGCCCGTACCCCCGCGCACCTGACCTCGGTGGAGTACGCGGCCGAGGTGGCCCGGGTGCTCGCGCCCGGCGGCAGCTACCTGGCGAACGTGGCCGACGGCCCGCCGCTGCGCCACGCCCGCGCCCAGGTCGCGACGGTGCGGACCGTGCTGCCCCAGGCCTGCCTGGTCGGCGACGCGGCGGTGCTGCGCGGCCGTCGCTACGGCAACCTGGTGCTGGTGGCGTCCCGGGTGGAGCCGCCGGTGCCGGAGCTGACCCGGCGGGCGGCGGGCGACTGGTTCCCCGGCCGGGTCCTGGCCGGTGCCGAGCTGGACCGGTTCACCGGCGGCGCGGCGGTGGTCCGCGACGCGGACGCCGTCGACTCCACTCCCCCGCCGCCGGGAATATTTTCCGTCAAACGTTGATCCGATCGGCTGATCGCTGCGTATCACCGGGCGGCCATGCCCGTGGGGGGCCGGCTGATGTCATTGGACAGCGGAGGTCTGCATGCATGCGGTGGCGGCCGGCTGGCACGGCGAAGTGGCGCGGCCCGAGTGGATGTTCGCCCGGGCACAACCACACTCGCGCGCCTCGCGTTCGGGCCGGGGGGTCGACGCCCGGTCCGCCGATCGCCAGAATGACCCGGTGCCGCCGCGACCCGCTCCCGGACGCCACCAGGCGACCTCCGCCGAGGCCAGCCACTCCGACCAGCTGATCCGCCTGCTGTACGCCGAGCACGCCGGCCCGCTGCTGATGTTCGTGATGCGCCTGACCGGCGGGGACCGGCAGCGCGCCGAGGACATCGTGCAGGAGACGCTGCTGCGGGCCTGGCGCAACGCGCACCGGCTCGGCGTGCAGGGCCAGGGCTCGCTGCGCCCGTGGCTGGTCACCGTGGCCCGGCGGATCGCCATCGACGAGCACCGCAGCGAGCAGGCCCGCCCGCCCGAGACGTACGACCGGGATCTGACCATGTTCGCCGAGTCGGACAGCACCGACCGGGTGCTGCGCACGATGACCGTCGCGGACGCGCTGCGTACGCTGAGCCAGTCGCACCGGGAGATCCTGGTGGCGACGTACTTCCGGGGACGCACCGTGCCGGAGGCGGCCGAGGAGCTGGGGCTTCCGCTGGGTACCGCCAAGTCGCGGGTCTACTACGCGCTGCGCGCGCTGCGCACGGCTCTGCAGGAGAGGGGGGTGACCGAATGAGCCGGGCCGATCACATGGACGTCGCCGCGTACGCGCTCGGCGTGCTCGACGCGCAGGACGCGGAGCGGTTCGAGGAGCATCTGGCCACCTGCTGGGCCTGCGCTGCGGAACTGGAGACGATGGTCCCGGTGGTGGGGCTGCTCTCCGGCATCGACGGCGAGGCGATGGCCGCGCTGGAGCAGACGCACACCGATCCGGCGCTGCTGGACCGGACGCTGATGGCGGTACGGCGGGACCGCCGTCGTACCCGGGTGCGGCAGTTGCTGGCCACAGCGGCCGCTGTGGTGGTGTTCGGCGGCGCGAGCGCGGCGGCGGCCGGGATGCTCGGCGACGATCCGGCGCCGCCGCAGGCGGTGCCGACGCCTGCCGCGCCGAGCGTCGCGCCGAGCGGCGAGCCGGGCAACCCGAACGACCCGGGCGTCGGCGGGAAAGAGGACATCGAGGGCGACCAGCACAACGCGACCGATCCGGGTACCGGCGTGCAGACCACGATGTGGCTGGCCCGCAAGGAGTACGGCACGCAGATCGCGGTGCAGCTCAGCCGCCTGCCGGGGCCGCGCACGTGCCGGCTGGTGGTGGTCCGCAAGAACGCCACCAGCGAGGTGATCTCCACCTGGTCGGTGCCGGTCGGCGGCTACGGGACGAACCAGAACCAGCTTCCGCTGGAGCTGAGCGCGTCCACCTCGGCCCCGGTGCGCGACATCGACAAGCTTCAGGTGCAGTCGGTCGACGCGAACGGGGTGGCCAGCACGCTGGTGACGGTGGACGACATCTGATCGGTGGTGCCGACGGCGCCGGGTGGCTCGGCCACCCGGCGCCGTCGTGTCGTGCCCGGCCGACGGACCCCCTCGTGCTGACGCACGCAGCGGGACGCCCATCGGTTCAAACGGTCCACTGTGAAATGTGCCACCGTTGTCGGTTCAACCTTGACAGTGCCGCGCCCGTACTACTCGGCGAACTGCCAAGAACGAGGAGGGCACGTGGCACACCACAAGCGGACGACCGTCATCGTCGCGAGCGCGATGGTCGCACTTACGGCCTGCGCCCCCGCAGGCTACAACGGGGCGAACTCGGGCGCGGCCGAGCCGGTCGCCGTCGCCGCGGCCGAACCCACCGCGGCGGCCGAACCGGAGGTGTCGGCGGCTCCCGAGGAGGAGCCGGTCGCGGACAAGGCACCGCCGGCCAACGTGAAGATCACCGACGAGCTGGTCGGCAAGAAGCTGCCCCGGATGGGCCGCGTCGTCACCGACCAGGACGGCTGGGTGCTGTACCGGTTCGACAAGGACTCCGACGATCCGCCGCAGTCCAACTGCGTGGACAAGTGCGCCGAGGTCTGGCCGCCGTCGCTCACCGACGGCAACCCGAAGCTGCAGGGCGTCTCCGACGACAAGGTCGGCACCATCACCCGCCAGGACGGCACCCGGCAGCTCACCATCGGCGGCTGGCCGGTCTACCGCTACATCGGCGACAAGAAGCCCGGCCAGTGGAAGGGCCAGGGCGTCGGCGGCACCTGGTTCGTGGTCGACCCGAACGGCAAGAAGAACCTGACCTGCCTGCCGACCGGCACGCCCAAGGCGGTCGCGCCGCCCGCGGCCGGCAGCTCCTCCGGTGGCGGCTCGGACTACTCGTACTGACGCACCAGGACACGGTGACCGGTCGCCGCCGGGGAGGGCGCGGCCGGTCACCGTCGCGAACCCCGGGAGGCGGGCCGCACCGGCATCGGCCCGCCTCCCGGCCAGGCGTGCCCGGCGTCACGGCCAGGCCGCGTGGCAGAGTGGCCTGGTGACCTCGCCCGACGCCCGCCGTACGCTGCGCCCGCCGGCCGGCTACCGCCTGGCCCCGTCGGTGCGGGCGCTCACGTTCAGCCCGTACGACCCGTGCGCGCGGATCGCCGCCGGCACGTTCTGGTGGGCCACCCGCACCCCGGACGGCCCGGCCACGCTGGCGCTGCGCCCGGAGGCGGGAGAGCTGACCGCCGAGGGGTACGGCCCGGGCGCCGGCTGGGTGGTCGAGCGGGCCGACCGGATCGCCGGACTGTGCGACGACCTGACCGGGTTCGCCGCGCTGGCCGCCGCGCATCCGCTGGTGGCCCGCCTCGCGCACACGCACCACGGGCTGCGGATGCCGGCCACCGGCCAGATCTTTCCCCGGCTGCTGCGGGCCGTCTTCGAGCAGAAGGTCACCGGCAAGGAGGCGTACCGGGCGTACGCCGCCACAGTGCGGCACTTCCGCGAACCCGCCCCCGGCCCGCTGCAACCCCTGCTGCTGCCGCCGGAGCCCGCCGCGGTGGCGGCCACGCCGTACTGGGTGTTCCACCCGTTCGGGGTCGAGCAGCGGCGCGCCGACACGCTGCGCCGCGCGGCGGCCGTCGCGGACCGGCTGGAACGCTGCGCCGACTCGGCCGAGGCCACCCGGCGGCTCACCGCGATCCCCGGCATCGGGCCGTGGACCGCCGCCGAGGTGGTGCGCATCGCGTACGGGGATCCGGACGCGGTGAGCGTCGGCGACTACCACGTGCCGAACACCGTGGCGTGGGCGCTGGCCGGGGAGCCGCGCGGCGACGACGCCCGGATGCTGGCGCTGCTGGAGCCGTTCCGGGGGCACCGCGGCCGGGTGTGCGTGCTGCTGGAGGCGGCCGGTATCCAGGCGCCGAAGTACGGCCCGCGCGCCCCGATCCGCTCCTTCGCCCGCTACTGACCGCTCAGCGCCGCCGGCACAGCCGCCGCAGCGTCCGCCCCAGCCACCAGGCGTACGCCCGCTGGAAACCCGTCACGACCGGCCCGCCGGCCCGCACGTACCACTGGGCCGGGCGGCTGAACGCGGTCACCTCGAACCAGACGCCGTCGGCGCCCCGGGTCACCAGGAACGCCTCCTCACCGACCTCCGGGTGCCCGGGCAGCGTGCCGTAGCCGAACCCGGCCCGGTCCGGCTCGTCCACCGCCCACACCACCTCGGTCGGGCCCCACAACCGCACCGGGCCGACACCGAGCCCCGGCGTGACCCGTACCCCGGGGGCGGCGCGCGGCGCGTCCGCGCGCATCACGACGCCTGCGGCACGGTGCAGCCGCCAGCCCAGCACCGCGTCCGCCGCCAGCGGGAAACCGCCGTCCGGCAGCCGGACCCGGTGGCGCAGGTGGTGGTAACCGGCCGGCAGGGCGCCGTCGCGGGTCGCGCCCACCTCCGGGTACGTCAGCTCCGGCACGCCTGTCACCTCCACGCTCATGGGAACACCCCCGCCAGCGTACGGCCGCCCGGGAGCGCTGTGGTGAGCTGAGCCGGTGACCGACGTGACCATCGCCCCCGCCGGCCTCGACGACGCCGGGGAGATCCTCACCGTGCAGCGTGCCGCGTACCTGGTGGAGGCGCAGCGCTACCGCGACGTGTTCCTGCCGCCGCTGACCGAGACGCTGGACGAGGTACGGGCCGCCCTGACCGGGCCGGACGTGGTGCTCGCCGCCCGGCGCGGCACCCGCCTGGTCGGCTCGGTCCGCGCCCGCGTCGACCGCGGCACCGCACACGTGGGCCGCCTCTCGGTCGCCCCCGACCAGCAGGGCCGGGGTGTCGGCGGGCGGCTGCTGGACGCCGTCGAACGGGCGTGTGCCGGCCGGGTGACCCGGTTCGCGCTGTTCACCGGCGCGGACAGCGCGGCGAACCTGTCCCTGTACGCGGGCCGCGGGTACCGGGTGGTGGCGCACCGGCCGGACGAGAACGGCAACCGCCTGGCCGTGCTGGAGAAGACGGTCAGTCCCGCTCGCAGCGGCGCCTGAGCCCGTCCGCCTCCTGCCGCAGGTAGCGGCGCATGGTGGAGCCGCCGAGCAGTCCGACCAGCCAGGCCAGCGGACCGGTCTGCACCAGGATCAGCTCGGCCCGGGTGCGCCCGTCCTCCAGCGGGATCAGCCGGTGCTCACCCCGGGTGCGCACGCCGGGGCTCGCCGACTCCCAGGCGAACGAGTACGGCGGATAGATCTCCACAACCCGCCACACGGCCGGGCGCAGCCGGGGCTGCTCCAGCCGGGCCGTCGAGCCGAGGAGCAGCGGACCGGGCTCCAGCCGACGGGCGGCGGTGACCGACGGCGTCCACTCGGGCCAGCGCTCGACGTCGCTCTGCACCTCCCAGACCCGGTCGACGTCGGCGGCGATGTCGACGGACTCGGTGAACCGCATGGGCTTCTTCCCTCCCCCGTGGACGGTCCACTCAGCCTATGCCCGAGTCCCACCCCGCCGCCGCCCGCCGCCCGCCGCCCGTCGCCCGTCACCCGTCACCCGTCACCCGTCGCCCGCCGCCCGCCGCCCGCCGCCCGTCGCCCGTCGCCCGTCGCCCGTCGCCCGCGATCTTGGAGTTGTGGCGCCCAGGATGTCCCGCTCGCCACCTTTGCGAGGCGCCACAACTCCAAGATCGGCGGGGTGGCGACGGGTGGCGGGGAGCGGGGAGTCGAGACGCGCGGGGGTCAGGCGGCTTCGTGGAGGTCGGCCAGGGTGACCGGGGCGTACCGCCTCAGCAGGCGTTCCAGCTCGGTGACCGAGCCGACCTCGCCGAGGACGTTCACGCCGCCGCCGCGCTCCGGCGGGTAGCGGTGCGCCAGCCGGTAGCGGTAGCGGCCACGGATCAACTCGACGCTGACCCGCCAGCGCCCGCAGCATCCGCAACTCCACTCCGGCACGCCGCGACGGTAGCTCTGACCTGCGGCTTCACCATTCGGGCGGCGGTGACGAACGCGGCCGGTACGGGACACGCCGCCCGGCCACCGGCGGTGATCTGCGCCACCACTGTCGGTGGGGTCTGGTTGACTGGTCGCCGTGGACCTGCCGATCAACCCTCCGGTCGAACCGATGCTCGCCAAGAGCGTGGCCGAGTTGCCCACCGATGCCGGACTGACCTACGAGCCGAAGTGGGACGGCTTCCGCTGCATCGTGTTCCGCGACGGCGACGAGGTCGAGCTGGCCAGCCGGGGCGGCAAGTCGATGACGCGTTACTTCCCCGAGGTGGTCGAGCAGGCCCGCCGGCAGCTCCCGGCCCGGTGCGCGGTCGACGGCGAGCTGATCGTGATCCGGCGGGACGGCCCGGGTGGGCAGCCCCGGCTCGACTTCGAGTTGCTGGCCCAGCGCATCCATCCGGCCGCCTCCCGGGTGAAGCTGCTGGCCGAGACCACCCCGGCCGACTTCGTCGCGTTCGACCTGCTGGCGATCGACGACGAGTTGCTCATCGACCAGCCCTATCCCCAGCGGCGGAAGCGGCTGGAGCAGGCGTTGTCCGGGGTTCGCCCGCCGGTGCACGTGACCCAGGTGACCACCGACCCGGAGACGGCCCGCCGCTGGTTCGACGTGTTCGAGGGCGCCGGGCTGGACGGGCTGATCGTCAAGCCGGCCGACCTGCCGTACGAGCCGGGCAAGCGGCTCATGTCCAAGGTCAAGCACGCCCGCACCATGGACGCGGTGGTGGCCGGTTTCCGCTGGCACAAGTCCGGTCCGGTGGTCGGCTCGCTGCTGCTCGGCCTCTACGACGACGACGGCGTGCTGCACCACATCGGCGTCAGCTCCTCGTTCACGATGGCCCGCCGCAAGGAGCTGCTCGACGAGCTGGAGCCGTACCGCGACGTCGGCGGCGAGCACCCGTGGGTGCACGGCGACCACGAGCGGGGTCAGCGCATCCCGGGCGGGGTGAGCCGGTGGACCGGCGGCAAGAACCTGGAGTGGGAGCCGCTGCGCCCGGCGCTGGTGGTCGAGGTGGCGTACGACGCGATGGAGGGCGACCGGCTACGGCACACCGCCCGGTTCGTGCGCTGGCGTCCCGACCGTGATCCCCGCTCCTGCGACTACGGCCAGCTCGACCGCCCGATCCGTTACGACGTCGACGAGGTGCTGCGCGGCGATCCGGCGGCGACGGTCGGTGACACCCGCGGCCGGGCGTAGCCTGACGGTCGACACGATCATGGAGGGCGCCCACGTGACCCGCTTCCCCGACCGTACCCGCCGGTTCCGGCCCGTCCTGGCCGCGTTCGTCGCGGCGGTGGTGCTCACCGCCGGCTGCACGCTGCCGGCGTTCGCCCCGCGCGCCGAGAGCGAGGGCGAGGCAGCGCCGCCTGGTACCGCTCCGGAGTGGCGGGCCTGCCCGGAGGTGCCCGACGAGCTGGTCGGCCGGGGCGCGGCGGACATGCGCTACGACTGCGCCCGGATCGCGGTGCCGCGCAACTGGGGCACCGGGGCCACCACCGGCGCGACCGCCGGTCCGGGCGCCGGCGAGACGTTCGAGATCGCGCTGATCCGGGCCCGCTCGACCAAGCAGCGCGACCGGATCGGCTCGCTTGTCATCAACCCGGGCGGTCCCGGCGCGTCAGGTGTCGACACCGCCGTCTACCTGTCCTTCGGCCCGGCGTTCGGCGGCCTGCCGACGGCGATCACCGACCGGTTCGACATCGTCGGCTTCGACCCGCGCGGCGTGGCCCGGTCCAGCCCGGTCAAGTGCATCTCCGACGCCGACCTGGACGCCAGCTTCGGCTACGACCCCGACCCGGAGAGCCAGTCGTCGTTCGACGGGTTCGTCGGCCTCAACCGGCGCATCGGCGAGCGGTGCGGCGCGAAGTACGGCGACCAGCTCCCGCTCTACGGCACCGAGCAGGCCGCGCGGGACATGGACGCGGTCCGCGCGGCGGTCGGTGACGACAAGCTGACCTATCTCGGCTACTCGTACGGCACGCTGCTCGGCGCCACCTACGCGCAGCTCTACCCGCAACGCGTGCGCGCCCTGGTGCTCGACGGCGCGGTCGACCCGCAGCAGAAGCTGATCGCCGGGTCGGAGAGCCAGGCGAAGGGCTTCGAGCGGGCGTTCGACAACTTCGCCGACTGGTGCGCGGCGAACGCCGGCCGCTGCCCGATCGCCCCGGACGCCCGGGGCGCGGTCACCGACGCGATCGCCAAGGCGAAGGTCTCCCCGGTCCGCGCGCAGGACGGCCGCAAGGCCACCGCCGGCTGGGTCTTCTACGCGGTGATCTCCTCGCTCTACACCGAGCAGGGCTGGCAGGAGCTGGCCCGGTCGATCGACGACCTGCAGGGCGGCGACCCCGACGGCGTGTTCAAGCTGGCCGACTCGTACGCGGGCCGCGAGCCGGACGGCCACTACTCCAACCTGTTCGACGCCAACCTGGCTGTCAACTGCGCCGACGAGACCGAGAAGCCGTCCCGTGAGCAGGTCCGCTCGTTGCAGTCGCAGTGGCGGCAGAAGTACCCGCTGTTCGGTCCCGCCCTGGCGGTGGGGATGCTCGGCTGCGTGGAGTGGCCCGGCGAACGGGATCCGTACCCGACCGGCCGGGCGAACGGTGCCCCGCCGATCCTTGTGGTCGGCACCACCGGCGACCCGGCCACGCCGTACGAGCAGACACCGGCGCTCGCGTCGATGCTCGGCGTGGGACGGGTGCTGACCTGGGAGGGCGAGGGGCACACCGCGTACCCGCAGACGTCGTGCGTCACGTCTGCCGTCGACGCGTACCTGATCTCGCTCACCGTCCCCCGGGAGGGGCTGCGCTGCCCCGCCCGGTGACGGTGCGGCCGGGCGTCAGCCGGCGGCCGGAGGCGTCCAGCCCTCCGCGATGTGCCCGATGCGTACCCGCTGGGGGTGGTCGCCGACCGGGACGCTCGCGACCTTCTGCCCGGTCGCGAAGTTGATCGCGGTGACCTGGTCGGCACCGGATTCGGAGATCACGCAGTCCCGGCCGTCCCCGCTGACCGTGGCCCAGTACGGCTTGCTCGCGGGCACCAGCGGTCCCTCACGCAGCGTGGCCCGGTCCAGCACGGTGGCGTAGTCGTCCATGGTGCCGGCGACGCAGATCCGGGTGCCGTCGGGGCTCATCGACAGGCCGTGGTGCCGGGAGTCGTTGACCCAGGTGGTGCGGTCCTCGCTGGTGGCCGGGTTCTTCGGCAGCGTGGCGACGCGGGTGACCCGGTCGGTGGCCACGTCGTACTCGACGACGCCGTTGAAGAAGGACACCTGGAAGTAGAGCCGGCTGCCGTCGGGGGTGAACACGGCGGGACGGACCGCGTCGGAGAGGTCCCGGCGGCCGGCGGCGTCCAGCCGGTCCCGCATGTCGATCACCTTGACCACCTGGTACGTGCCGGTGTCGGCGACGGTGATCCGGCGGTCGCCCTTGGTCCAGTCGAGCCACGGCGCGTCCAGGTCGGTGTTGACCTCGCCGATGGACATGTTCCACAGCCGGGTGCCGCCGTCGGTGTAGATGTTCTCGTGCGGCTTGTCACCGGCGCCGAACGAGCCGAGTTGCGCGCCGGAGCGGATGTCCAGCACGTGCACCGTGTTGGAGGTGGAGGCGGAGACCGCGACGCGGGTGCCGTCCGGCGAGACGGCCATGTGGTCGGCGCGGTAGCCGGAGACCGGGAACCGCCAGCGCAGCGCGCCGGTGGCCAGGTCGATCGAGACGACGTCGGCGAAGCTGGGCCGGGACACCACGAGCGCGGTGCCGTCCGGCGTGGTGTACATGTCGTCGATGAGCTGGTCGTGGCCCTCCCCCGGGCCCTGCCGGATGCCGAGGAAGAACGCCAGCTTGATCGGGTTGAGGTAGATCTCGCGCAGCCGCGCGGCGCGGTCCGGGATCACGTTGATCCGGCCGAGCTTGGCGTAGTCGCCGCGGGACCGGATCACGTCGGCGGTGCCGTCCCAGTTGTTGCCGACGAACATCACCTCCTGGAGCGCTGCCGCGGCGGCGGCCGGCGCGGGCGCGGTCACCAGCGGCGCCGGCGCGACCAGGGCGAGCGCGGCCAGCACGGCAAGGCCGGCGCGACGGCGGCGGACACGGGACGGGTGCTGTGGCACGGGTGTCATGGACGCCTCCTGGCAGCGGTACGACATCGACGTTTCTCAGTGGCACGAGCGGTGTTACCTTGCGGTAACAACCAGGAGAGCAACCGGCCGCCCGCTCGGGCTAGGGATCCGACGCCAACGCCCGCGCGGCCCGGTTGTGCCGCGTCGACAACCGGAGGGCGGCGGACGCCGATGACCCGGATCGGACAGGCCCCGACGTTCGGCGCGCTGCTGCGCGACCTCTCCGCCGATCCGGCCGCCGTCGACGAGGTGGCGCGGGCGGCCCGCGCGGACTCCCCCGAGGTGGCCCGGCTGCCGGCCGACGAGGTACGCCGCCAGGTCGTGCTGCTGCTGACAAGCGGTCTGGGCGCGCTGGAACGCCGTGAGGACCCGGCCGGACGTGACTTCGCCGAGGCGCGCCGGCTGGGCGCGGACCGGGCCGCGCAGGGCGTCTCGGTGGCCGGTCTGCTGCGCGGGGTGCAGGCCGGGCGGGACCGCGCGGTGGAGCTGGTGGTCCGGCACGGGCGGGCCGCCGGCATCCCGGACGAGGTGCTGCTGGAGGGGCTGCTCACCATCGGCCGGTACGCCGCGGCGGTGGAGCGGGCGGTGGTCGACGGGCACCGGGGCGCCGAACGGGAACTGGCTCGTACCGGCGCGGCGGCCCGGGCCCACCTGCTGCGGCGGCTGCTGCGCGACGGCCCGGCGGGCCTGCCCCCGGCCGAGCTGACCCGGTTCGGGCTGCGGCCGGACGGGCGCTACCACTGCCTGGTCGCCGCGCCACCGGACCCGGTCCGGGCGTACGCGCTGCACCGGCAGCTCACCGCGCGCGGCGGCCTGCTCGGCACGGTCGGGGACCGGCTGGCCGGGCTGCTGCCGCGACCGCCCGACGCGGTACCGGCCGACCTGCTGACGCTGGTGGCGCCCGCGCAGCCGCTGGCGCGGGCCCCGGCCATGTACGCGCTCTGCCTGGCGGCACTCGCCACGGCGGCGAACCGGCGGCTACGCGGGCTGCGTCAGGTCACCGACCTGGCCGGGGAGACCGCGCTCGCCGCCCAGCCGCTGCTCGCCGAGCTGCTGCGCGGCACGCTGCTCGGCGCGCTCGATCCGGCCGACGAGTTCCACCGGGAGCTGGCCGGCACCGCGCTCGCCTGGCTGCACCACGGCCAGCGGCTGGACCAGACGGCCACCGAGCTGCACGTCCACCCGAACACGGTGCGCTACCGGCTGCGGCGGCTGCGGGAGCTGACCGGCGGGCCGCCGGTGGAGGAGGGGGCGCGGTGCACGGTGCCGGAGACCGTGCACTGGTGGTGGGCGCTGCGGAGCTGGCTGGACGACCGCTGACCACGGACGGCGCAACCGGACGCCGCGCCCCGGCGACGCGGCCGGACGAGCGGCACGACCGGGCGACCCGTCGGGACGCCGCCCGGGCGACACCGGCGCGCGGCGCTGTGCCACGCTGGCCCGGTGACCGAGGTGATCTTCCGGGAGGCGGTTCGCGCCGACCTGCCCGCCGTGCTCGCGCTGCTCGCCGACGACGTGCTGGGCCGCACCCGCGACCTGCCCGAGGTGGACGAGGCGTACGAGCGGGCCTTCACCGACCTCGACGCGGACCCGCGTAACCATCTGATCGTGGCCGACGACGGCGGGGAGCTGGTGGGCTGTTTCCAGCTCACGTACATCCCGGGGCTGGGCCGGCACGGCGCCGAACGCTGCCTGATCGAGTCGGTGCGCGTCCGCTCCGACCGGCGCGGCCGAGGGCTGGGCCGGACGATGATGCGCTGGGCGATCGACCGGGCCCGGGAGCACGGCTGCGCGCTGGTGCAGCTCACCACCGACAAGCAGCGCGCCGACGCGCACCGGTTCTACCGCGACCTGGGCTTCGTGGCCAGCCACGAGGGCATGAAGCTGGCGCTCTGACCCGGCCGCGACCCGCCGCAACCCGGCACCGGGCCGCCGCCCGCAGGCGCGCGGCCCGGCACCCGGATCAGTCCTCCGACACCAGCCGGCCGTCGCGCAGTGTGAGCGTACGGTCGGCCAGCTCGATCAGCGCCGGGTCGTGCGTGGCGACGAGCGCGGTCATGCCCCGGGCGTGCACCACCGCGCGCAGCAGGTCCATGATCGACCGGCCGGTCTCGGAGTCGAGCTGACCGGTCGGCTCGTCGGCGATCAGCAGGTCCGGCTCGTTCGCCAGCGCCCGGGCCACCGCCACCCGCTGCTGCTGCCCGCCGGACAGCTCGTACGGGCGCTGCGCCGCGTGCCCACCGAGCCCGACGAGTTCCAGCAGCACCGCGACCCGCTGCTCCCGCTCGGCCGCCGGCACCTTCGCCAGCCGCAGCGGCACCCCGACGTTCTCCGCCGCGGACAGGATCGGCACCAGGCCGAACGTCTGGAACACGAACCCGATGGTGCCCCGGCGCAGCGACAGCAGCTCCCGCTCACCCGCGGCGGTGACGTCGTGCCCGGCCACCCGGATCCGCCCGGCGTCCGGCCGGTCCAGGCCGCCGACGAGGTTCAGCAGCGTGGTCTTGCCGGCGCCGGAGCGGCCCCGGACGGCGACCAGCTCGCCGCGTCCCGCGGTGAACGAGACGTCCCGTACGGCGTGCACGGCGTGCTCCCCCCTGCCGAAGGTGCGGCTCACCCCCTCGACCCGGACCACGTCGTCGACGGCCGTCCCCGGCTCCGCCGGCAGCACCACTGTCTGGTCGGTCATCACTCACTCTCCTCGGCGTGTGCCCGGTCGCCGGGGCGCACCTCGACGTGGTCGGGTTCCAGGTTGAGCCGGACCCGGTCGCGCAGGGACAGCGCCTCCACGAACTGCGCCGGCAGTTGCATCCGGCCGGTGCGGTCGAGCACCGCGTACTCCTCGCTGACCATCTCGGTGCCGCCGTCGGCGGTGGCGCGCGCGGTCCGGCGTACCTCGGAGGCGGTCCGGCCGTCGCGGATCGCGACGGTACGGCGGACCTGGCCGGCCACGGCGTGGTCGTGGGTGACCACCACGATGGTGACCCCCAGTTCGGCGTTGATGGTGCGCAGCGCGGCGAAGACCTCGGCGCCGGTCGCCTCGTCCAGCTCACCTGTCGGCTCGTCGGCGAAGAGGATCTCCGGGTCGTTGGCGACCGCCACGGCGACCGCGCAGCGCTGCTGCTCGCCGCCGGACATCTGGCCCGGCCGGCGGTCCGCGCAGTAGCCGACGCCCACCATGTCCAGCAGCTCGCGGGCCCGTTCCCGCCGCTTGCGGCCCCCGCCGGCCCGCCCGGCCAGCTTCATCGGCAGTTCCACGTTCTCCAGCGCGGTCAGGTACGGCAGCAGGTTGCGGCCGGTCTGCTGCCAGATGAACCCGACCACGTCGCGCCGGTACGCGAGCCGCCGCTTGTTCGACAGCGACAGCAGGTCGTAGTCGGCGACCCGGGCGATGCCCGCGGTGGGGGTGTCCAGCCCGGACAGGATGTTCAGCAGCGTCGACTTGCCGGAGCCGGACGCGCCGACGATCGCGACCAGCTCGCCCCGGTCGATGACCAGGTCGAGGCCCTGGAGCGCGACGACCTCGACGCCCTCGGTCTTGAAGATGCGCACCAGGCCGTCGCAGACGATGTGCCCGCGCAGCCGGTCGCGCCCGCCGGCCCGTTCGGCGGCCCGCTGGGCGGCGCGCTGTTGCAGCGACGCCAGATCCGGTACGGCAGACGACGGTTCGTCACGCGGCGTGAGACGCGCCGGGCCCGGGTGGCCGGAAGCGGTCGCGGTCATGTCAGCTCTCCTCTCCGAGCCGCAGCACCTCGCCGAGGCGCAACCGGCGGTTGTTCACGGCTTCCACGGTGATCGCGAAGCCGAGGGCCAGCATGGCCAGGACCGACACCCCGGCCACCAGGCCGGGTTCGAAACTCGGGCGCACCTCCACGCCCCCGGTGAAGGCGGGCAGCCCGAGCACCGGTGTGAGCAGCAGCGGCAGCAACGCGCCGACCACCGCTCCGGTGAGCACCGACACCAGCACCAGCGGCGTCAGCTCCACCATCAGCAGTCCGCGCCACTGCCGGCGGGACAGGCCCATCGTGCGCAGCCGGGACAGCACCTGCCCGCGCGAGCGGGCCCCGGCGAGCACCGCGAGCGCGAGCCCCAGCAGCCCCAGCGCGGCGCCGCCTCCGGCGCCGAGCACGAAGCCGAACACCAGCAGGCCGTTCACGCCGGTGCCGCCCAGGTCGGCGCGCACGGCCGCACGGGTCGTCACCTCCGGCGCGCGGGCCTTGTCCCCGGCGTCGACCCCGCCGATGCGCAGGTAGCGCCGCTGCCCGTCCCGTGCCACCCGGTCCACCTCGGCCGCGTCCACACCGGACCCGGCGAGCACGAAACCGGTGGGTGCGAGCTGGTGCGGCGCGTCGGCCGGCAACGCCGGCCACGGCAGCACCACGAACCGGCGTACGCCCTCGCCGACGAGCGCGAACCCGTCGACTGTGGCGGCGGTCCGCACCGGCAGGCGGTTGCCCTGCACGTCCAGCCAGGCGGGCCGCTCGCCCCGGGCGTCGGCGAGCCCGGCGTCGGCCAGTTCCTCGGCCACCGCCGGGGACACCAGCGCCGGCAGCGGCGTGCTCCCGTCGGTGCGGGCCCGCACCGGGTCGGGCACGTCCACCGGTACGCCGGCCTGCCGTGCCACGTCGGCGAACCGCTCCCCGTCCACGAGCACCACGCGCAGCTCGGTGATCGGGGCGGGGCGTCCGGCACGGTCGGAGTACGGGCGTTCGGCCGGCACGGTGAGCAGCGGCGCGACGGCGCGTACCCCGGGCAGCCCGGCCAGCTTCTCCGCGGTGTCGGGCGTGAAGCGCTCGCCGCGTACCAGCAGGTCACCGGGCACGGCCTGGGCGGCGGCGGTGTCCCGGCCGGTCTCGATGCCGGTCGCCACCACGCCGCAGAACGCGGCGGTGGCGACGGCGAGCACCACCACGACCAGCGGCCCGGTGCTCGCGGCCCGGCCCGCCCGGGCGGTGCCGAGGAACGCGACGCTGCCGCGCGCCCGGGCGGCGACGCGGCTGACCAGCCGCAACGGCCAGGGGTACGCGCGCAGCGCCAGCAGCGCCGCCGCGATCGCCAGCAGCACCGGTACGGAGACCAGCAGCGGGTCCACCGCACCGGCGGTGAGCCCGCGCCGGCGCAGCAGGAACGCGCCGAGCACGGCGAGCCCGAGCACGACGACCTCGACGGTGAGCCGGATGGCGGGCGACCGGCCGCCCAGGTCGGCGCGGCCACCGGCCCGGCGGCCGACGGCGAGCGCGGCGAGCGGCGGCAGCAGCGTGGCCAGGAGCGCGGCGATCACCACCCAGCGCCACGACGCGCCGGTGCCGGGCAGCAGCCCGCCGAGCAGCCAGCCGATCCCGGCCGCGGCCGGCAGCACCAGCAGCGACTCGGCCAGGCCGCGGCGCAGCACCGCGCCGGTCGAGCCGCCGCGGGCCCGGATCAGGTGGAACTCGGCGCGGCGGCGGCGCGCGGCCAGCCGGGCGGCCAGCAGCGTCAGCCCGGCCAGCGTGGCGAGCAGCCCGGCCGCGATGACCGCGAGCAGGGTACGCGCGGCGGCCAGCGAGTCGGCGAAGCGCCGCAGCGGGATGTCCACGCCCTGGCTGAGGGTCATCTCGGTCTCGGTGGGCATGGCCCGGTCCAGCCCGTCGACGCCGGCGATCAACGCGTCGAGGCGGCCCGGTTCGAGCCGGTCCGGGGCGATCCGGTACCGCCAGCCGAAGCTCACCGGCCATTCGCGGGCGGTGATCGAGTTCAGGCCCGCGTCGGCCGTGTACGCGACGCCCACGAACGGGTCGCCGTCGCCTTCCGGCGGGCTGAGCTTCAGCATCGACGGCAGCGTGTCCCAGACGCCGCCGGCCGGGTCGTTCGGCCGCCACACGCCGACCAGCTCGACCGGGCGGGAGTTGAGCACGTTGTTGTCGGCGTCCAGCAGTGAGAGGCGGAACCGGTCACCGGCCACGACGCCCAGCGTGGTGGCGATCGCCTCGGCGAGCGTCACCTCGATCGCGCCGGCCGGGGTGACGCCGCGTTCCGGCCACCGCCCGTCGACAAGGGTGGCCGCCTCCCGGATGCCGGTGCCGGCGCGCAGGTGCAGGTCGATCAGCCCTTTGTCGTCGCTCAGCGTCGGACCGCGCAGTCGCCCGGGGATGGTCTGTGCCGCGAACCAGCGCTCGCCGATCGTGTCGCGCACCTCGGGGGGCATCTTCTCCTCGATCGCCGCGAGCAGGGCTCCCCGGCTGGCGGCGACGGGCTGGGCCGAGGCCGGCACGACGTCCGGCGCGGTGCTGTACGTGAGGTCGCGGCGGGCCACCGGCTGCCCGGCGACGTATTCGGTGAGCCCCTGCCCGGTCAGCCGGTCGGCGACCCGGGGCACGCCCGTGATCAGCAGGGCGGTCACCAGGGTCAGGACGGCGAGCAGCAGGAACTGCCCCCCGTATGCGCGGACCCGGCGCGCGGCACCAGGAAGGCTCATCGTTCTCCTCCGATCCGGAGCTGCGCGGCGGCGACCCGCTGGCGGATGCCTGTGGTGATGAGGGCGGCGAAGGCGAGCGCGGCGAGCAGCAGCCCGGCGGCCGTCGCCCCGATCGGCAGCCAGGGCACTGTGAAGACCGCCTCGGGCACCGGCCGGCCGGCGGCCGGGGTGAGGATCACCAGCGGCACCATGGTGGCCGCGACGAGGGCGCCGACGAGCATGCCGACGCCGACGCCGATCGCGGCCAGGAACGTCTGTTCGGCGAGGTACGCGCGGGCCAGCAGCCGGGTGTTCGCGCCGAGCGTGTTGAACACGGCGAACTCGGTGAGCCGGCGCCGGGTGGTGGCCCAGACGTCGACCGCCAGGCCGACCAGCGCGAGCAGCACCGAGCCGAGCGCGGCGGCCAGCAGGCCGGTGCGCGCACCCTGCCAGTACGGATCCTCGGCGGCCTCGGCGGCCACCGCCCGCCGGTCCAGCAGCACCGTGCCGCCGGTCGGGGCGAGCGCATCAGCGGCGGCGGTGTGCCCGCCGGGCGTGGTGCCCAGCCACCACTCGGCCACCGGCCGGACGCCGCCACTGCGTTCCAGGAGCTGCGTGGTGGCGGTGGGCAGGTCCACCAGCACCCCGTCGCCCTCGGTGCCGGGGATGGCGGCGACCTGGCCGACCACTGTGACCTCGAGCGTCACCTCGGCGACCGACAGCTTGACCGTGTCGCCTGTCTTGACGCTCATCGCGGCGGCCACGCCGGGGGTGACGAGCACCGGTACCGGACGGTCCGGCACCTGCGGCACCAGCGCGAACCGGGACGAGGGGATCCGGGCGAACTGCAACAGCCCGGCGGGTACGTCGAAGCCCTGCGTCCCGTCGATCCGGGTCGGGCTCGCCTCGGCGGTGTCGCGGGGCCCGGCGCCCGGGTCGATCACCCGCCACGCCCCCTCCACCGGCACCGGCAGGGCCGCCCCGGCGGCGTCGGTGAGCCGCAGCTCGTCCAGCAGCAGCCGATAGGAACTGCCGGTGGCGTCGCCGCCGTCGGCCTCGACGCCGGCCAGGCGCAGCGGGGCGCCGCCGCTGTCGGGCAGCGGCACCGAGAAGCGCACCGGCTTCCCGTCGCCGCCGGCCTCGGCCAGCCGGACCCGCCAGGTGGCCCCGGCGTCGGTGGTGAACAACGCGGTCACCGCCACCCGCGGCCGGCCGAACATGCTCTCCACCGGGGTGCGCACGGTGCCGGACAGCGTCTTCGCCCCCTCGGGCAGGACGCCGCCGGCCGGCGCGGTCCGGCCGTTCGCGAGCCGGTCCAGCAGGGCGCCGGTGGACGCGTCGCCGCCGGCGTCGTCGAGCCGGATCAGCCCCTTCGCGGCGGCGGCGTCCAGCGCCACCACAGTGGCCGGCCGCGCCTCACGACCCACCCGTACGTCGTCGCGCCAGGCGGGCAGCACCCGGTCCACGCCCGGTACGGCGGCCAGCTGGGCGGCCCGGTCCACCGGGGCGGTGCCGTCCCGCTCGGTCAGCCGCAGGTCCGCGCCGACCGTGTGCTGCGCCTGGTCGCGCTGCGAGCGTTCCCACGAGGCCACGAGCGACCAGGCGAGGGTGCTGCCGCCGACGGCGAGCGCGAGCAGCAGCACCGGCCCGGCGTGCGGGCGCCGGCCCGCCTGCCACATGCCGAACATGGTGGCGTTCCACGTGCGCCGGTCGACGAGGCGTTCCGCGAGCCGGGTGGTCGGCGGCAGCAGCCGCAGCGCGATCACCGCGCCGGCCAGCACGCCGATGGTGGGCGCAGCGGCCAGCAGCGGGTCGATGCCGAGGCTGCCGTTCGCGCCGGCGAGCGGCGAGGAGTACTGCCGCAACTGGGTCCAGGCGAGCACGGCGAGGGCCACCAGCGCGATGTCCACGCTCGCCCGCTGCACTGCCGCCCCCCGGGTGGGCCGGGACCGGGACGCCATGTCGGCGACGTACGTGCCGGCCCGGCGCATCGCCGGCAGCACCATGGCGAGCAGGCAGCCCACCGCCGCGCCGACCGCCACCACCCACACCCGGGCCAGGTCGCCGTCGGCCAGCCCCAGGTCCGCGCCCAGGTAGTGGATCGCCTGCCCGGTCAGCGCCGGGGCCAGCAGCAGCGCCGGCGCCACCACGAGCGTCGCCTCGCGTACGGCCAGCCCGGCGATCTGCCCCCGGGCGGCGCCCCGGGCCCGCAGCAGCGCGGTCTGCGCCCGCCGGTCCTCGTTGAGCAGCGCGGCCACCAGCACCAGCGCGTACCCGCCGAGCACCACGATCAGCAGCAGCGGGGTGAGCAGCGCGGACCGGCCCACCAGGTCGGCCCGGCTGAGCCGGTCGACGAGCCGGTCCAGGTAGCTGACCTGCTGCGACGAGGAACCCAGGCCGGTGACCTCGGGCAGCTTCCCGGTGATCTCGTCCAGCGCCGTGGTCACGGCGGGCAGCCGGGCCGGCTCGACCGCCACCAGGTCGGGGTCGACCACCCAGGCCGCCGAGGTGGCCCCCGGGAAGGTACGCGTGAAGTCGGCCGGGTCGAGCGCGAACGGCCCGTACGAGGTGATCTCCGCGTCGCCCTGGCTCTCCCCCACTCCCGGGGCGAGACGCCAGTACGCCTCGGACGCGTCCCGTGGACGCCACGTGCCGACGACCACCACGGTGCCGGCGCGTTCGGCGCCCCTGTCGTACAGCGGCACCCGCTCCCCGACCTCCAGGCTCAGTTGCGCGGCCACCTTCTCCGGCAACGTCACCTGCAACGGGTTGCTGCCGGGCACCGGCCACGCCCCGGCGGCCAGTTCGGCGTGCGCCGGCAGGTCGTCGAGCGTGGCGAGGTTGGCGAACATCGGGTCGTCGTCGGTACGGGCGGCACCCACGTCACCGGTCAGCTCCCGCCCGGTCCCGGAGCGGGTCGCGGCCACGGTGACCGGAGCGCCGCCGAGCCCGTCGGCGAACTGTTCCCGTACCGCCCGGTCCCGCTCGGCGAACGCGGCGGCGTCGGCGCCACCGGAGCCGCTGATCAGCAGGCTGCGCTCCTCGGCCGGGGCGGCGTCGAGCACCGCCCGCGCGCCGGCCTCGACCGCCCGGCGGTTGTAGTCGGAGAGCCCGGTGACAAGCGCGACCGCGACGAGTGCCGCGACAGCGGCGGCGAGCAGCAGCCCACGGGCCTCTGTCGCCCGCCTCCACACCAGCTTCATCCGACGTCCTCTCCCTGGCCCCGGCGGGCCGATGCCGAGAGAGAGCAGTGACGCCCCGGAAAAGGTTCGCGCCCGTTACATGATCGTTATCGGTCCCCCCGCACCCTCTCCCACCCCGCCGCCGCCCCCGCCGCAGCCCCTCCCCGTCGATCTTGGAGTTGTGGCACCTCGAATGCGCGCTATGCGGCTTTTGGGAACGACCACAACTCCAAGATCGACGGCCACCGGCGCGAGGACGAGCGCTGTCCACAGGGGCGGACGGGAAGGACGATGGGGCGGGAAGGTGGGCGGGTGTGGCGGTACGGGGAGTTGCTGGCGGGTGGGATGAGCCGCGGGGCGGTACGGCACCAGGTGAGGGCGGGACGGCTGGGCCGGCTGTCCCGGGGTGTGTACGGCTGCACCGACGACGAGAAGAGCCGGTTGTGCGCGCTGTTCCGGCGACTGCCGCCGGGAACCGTCGCGGGGTTCCACACCGGCGCGAGACTGCACCGGTTCGGGGCGATTCCAGGCGACCGGGTGCACGTGATCGTGCCGCCCGGCGTGAGCGCCCGGCGCATCCGGGGCGTGGTGACGCATCAGACGGTGCTGCCGGTGCCGGACGCGGTGGAGATCGCCGGCATCCCCTGCGCACCCGCCACCCGCTGCGCCGTGGATCTGGCCCGGGTGCTCCGGCGGGCGGACGCGCTGCCGGTGCTCGACCTCTGCCTCCGCGCCGGGGCCTGCCGCCGCGACGACCTGCTCACCGAGGTGGCATGGCACGCCGGTCTGCGGGGAGTACGGCAGGCAGGGGAACTGATCGCGCTCGCCGACCCGCGCCCGGAGTGCCGGCAGGAGAGCCAACTGCGTCTGTTGCTGATCGACGGCGGGCTGCCGCCGCCGGAGCCGCAACTGTGGGTTCCCGACCGGGACGGGATCCCGATCTACCGCCTCGACCTGGGCTATCGTGACCGGCGCATCGGCCTGGAGTACGACGGCGCCTCCCACCTCGACCCCGGCCGGCTGCACCACGACCGTTCCCGGCTCAACTGGCTGGCCGAGCACGGCTGGCGCATGCGGGTCTACACCGCCACCGACCTCTACCGCCCCCGGCACATCGTCGCCTCGGTGCGGAGCATGCTCACCGCCCCGGCCTGAACCGGCGGCACCGAGCAGGGACCGCGTCAGGGGCGGGGGCGGTCGCGGTCCTTCGACGGCTGGACCCGCTTCGGCTCGCCGGGCATCTTCGGATATTCAGGTGGATAAGGCATGTCGCCCAGCCCGTCGGCGGCGTCCCGCTCGGCCCACTCCAGCAGCGGCGTGATGTCCCACGGGGCGTCGTCGATGCCGGCATGCGGGTCGCCGCGCTCGGCGAACCGGGCCGACACCGTGCCCAGGTGGAAGTCGTCCGGGTCGACCTCGGGCAGCTCGTCCCAGTCGACCGGGGTGGAGACGGTGGCGTGGGCGTTGGCACGCAGCGAGTACGCGCAGGCGATGGTGCGGTCCCGCGCCATCTGGTTGAAGTCGACGAAGACGCGCTCGCCGCGCTCCTCCTTCCACCAGGCGGTGGTGACCAGCTCGGGGCGGCGGCGTTCCAGCTCCCGGGCCAGCGCGATGGTCGCCCGGCGGACCTCCACGAACGTCCAGCGCGGCTGGATGCGCAGGTAGACGTGCACGCCCCGGCCGCCGGAGGTCTTCGGCCAGCCGGGCACGCCCAGCTCGTCGAGCAGACCGCGCAGCTCACCGGCGGCGGTCACCGCGTCGGCGAAGTCGGTGCCGGGCTGCGGGTCGAGGTCGACGCGCAGCTCGTCGGGGCGGTCGGTGTCGGCGGCGCGCACCGGCCACGGGTGGAACACCACGGTGCCCATCTGCGCCGCCCAGGCCACGTGGGCCAGGTCGGCCGGGCACAGCTCGTCGGCCTTGCGCCCGCTCGGGAACGCGATCTGCGCGGTGCTGACCCACGGGGGCACGCCCCGCTGCGGCACCCGCTTCTGGAAGAACATCTCCCCCTCGATGCCGTCGGGGAAGCGCTGGAGCGTCGTCGGCCGGTCGCGCAGGGCGCGCATGATCCCGTCGCCGACTGCCAGGTAGTAGCGGAAGACGTCGGCCTTGGTGAAGCCCCGCTGCGGGAAGATCACCCGATCGGGGCTGCTCAGCCGCACCGTGTGCCCGGCTACCTCGATCTCCTCGACCGCACCGTTGCCCGCCATCACGCGACCATATGCGATGCCACCGACACCCGACGTACCGTTGAGGGGTGAGTCTTTCCGACAACGAACTGCCCCGTACCGAGGACGAATGGCGCGTCCGGCTGAGCCCCGAGGAGTTCCGGGTGCTCCGCGAGGCCGGCACCGAGGCGCCCTGGACCGGTGAGTACGTCGACACCAAGACCCCCGGCGTCTACCACTGCCGGGCCTGCGGGCTGGAACTGTTCCGCAGCCAGGACAAGTTCGACTCGCACTGCGGCTGGCCGAGCTTCGACGACGCCATCCCGGGCGCGGTCAAGGAGATCCCGGACAACACGCTCGGCATGCGGCGCGTGGAGATCCGCTGCGCGCGCTGCGACAGCCACCTCGGGCACGTCTTCGAGGGTGAGGGCTTCACCCCGAAGGACACCCGGCACTGCGTCAACTCGATCTCGGTGCGGCTGGAGCCCAGCGCCGGCTGACGGCGGCGTCACAGCCGTAGCAGGCCGCCGGCCTCGTCCACCTGGTCGGCGGCCTCGTCGTCCAGCCACACCCCGCCGGTGGCGAGGTAGCGGAAGCGGTACTCCCCCGGCTTCAGCCGGACCGTCACGGTACGGGTGCCGTCGCGGCGCGGCACCAGCTCGTGCCGGCCGGGCTCCCAGCCGTTGAAGCAGCCGACCACGCTCACCGTGCCGGCCGGGGTGTCCCGGGGCAGCGAGAACGTCACCCGGGTCTGGTTGCCGAAGAGCTTGTTGCGCTTGATCACGAATCCTCCGGGGATGTTCGGCGGTCACCGGGGTCAACGCGCGACACGCCGGGAGCGACTCGCCGTGGGGCCGGATCAGGTTCGCCGGTTCCGGTTGCTCGATGGTGTCGTCTGCGCGACTCTCGGATGACAGGTCCGTTTTCGGGGGGTTTCGCATGGCAACCTGCGAGGTTTGCGGTAACGACTACTGGATGGCGTTCGAGGTGCGCACCGTCGACGGGTCGCGGCACACGTTCGACTGCTTCGAGTGCGCGGTGCACAAGATGGCGCCGATCTGCGAGCACTGCCAGATCAAGATCGTCGGGCACGGCGTCGAGGTCTCCGGCCGCTTCTTCTGCTGCGCCCACTGCGCCCGCGCCGTCGAGGGCGAGCAGGGCGCCGAGGTACGCGACGCGGTCGGCGCCCGCCCCGCCTGACGCGGGCGCTCCCGGGGCGCCCACCGGCGTCGATCTCCGTCTAGCATCCCTCCGGTGTCCCGACGGATGATCATCGCGGCGGCTCTGACCGCCGCCCTCGCCGGCTGCTCTCCCGCCACCGAGCCCGCCGCCGCCACCGACCCGGCCCTCGTCGCGCCCTCACCCACCGACGGCGGCGCCGCCGCGGCGCTGCGCGACCGGTACGCGGCGACCGGCGACCTGGCCGGCCTGGCCGAGAAGCCCGAGAACGCCAGCGAGCAACTCGACTCCGACGGCGTCGCCTGTGGTCGCCCGCTGCCCCTGCTCGACCGGCGGCTCGTCGTGTCGACCCGGGTCTTCGGCACGCCGGAGGGAACACCGGTCGGCGAGTTCGTCGAGGTGGCCCAGGAGACGGTGGTCTACCCGGACGAGGCGACCGCCGCGGACGCGGTCCGGCAGATCTTCGGCGTGCTGGAGGCGTGCGAGCGCGACGAGGAGGCCGGCCAGGTCACCACCGGCCACACCGCCGGGAAGCTGCCCGCCGGGCTGGGCGTGCCGGGCCGGATGCTGTCGGCCACCATGACCCTGTCCGACGGCACCCGTTTCCCGCACCGTTTCGGCTGCCTCCAGCAGGGCCGGGTGACCCAGTGCGTCTGGGTGTGGACCCGCTCGGCGGCCGGCACCGGCACGTGGTTCGAACGCGCCGTGACCGCCACCGCAACCGGGCTGCGCGCGGCGAAGGGCTGAGCCGGCGTGCCGGCGCCCTGAATCGGCACGCCGGACCCCGCGGAACCGGCACGCCGGACCGGGCCGGCCCCGGCGCGCCGAACCGCCGCGCGCCCAGGGTACGCACGGCCGGGCAGAGACGCGCCGCCTACCCTGGGCCGATGCCCGTCGAGTCCCACCTGGCAAGCTTCGCCGACCTGGACGCCAGCACCTTCCACGACCTGCTCCGGCTGCGCATCGACGTGTTCGTGGTCGAGCAGTCCTGCCCGTACCCGGAACTGGACGGCCGGGACGTCGAACCCGGCACCCGCCACCTGTGGCTGAGCAGCGACGGCGCCGTGGTCGCGTATCTGCGGATCCTGGCCGACCCCGGCGGCGTGGCACGGATCGGGCGGGTGGTGGTGGCGCCGGCGGCCCGCGGCGCGGGCCTGGCCGGCGCGCTGATGACCGAGGCGCTCGCCGTGGTGGGTGACCGGCCGTGCGTACTCGACGCGCAGACGCACCTGGTCGGCTTCTACGCCGGGTTCGGCTTCGAGGTCAGCGGCCCCGGGTACGTCGAGGACGGCATCCCGCACACCCCGATGCGCCGCGACCCCACCGATTGACGTTTGTCGATTTTTATGGCAGCGTGCGGGCGGAGCCGCCACGCGGGAGAGGGCAACTCCCGACAGTCCGGGCGTCGTGCACCGACACCCCATCCCGGAGGCTTCCCATGTCCACTCCGTACCGCCGCCCGTTACCGCTCGCGGCGGCGATCCTCGCCGTCTGCGCGGTCGTCGCGGCGCTGCTCACCACCGCGTTCTCCGGCCCGGCCTCGGCGCACGGGTCGGTGGTCGACCCGGCCTCGCGCGCCTACAGCTGCTGGCAGCGCTGGGGCGGCGACTTCCAGAACCCGGCCATGGCCACCCAGGACCCGATGTGCTGGCAGGCGTGGCAGGCCGACCCGAACGCCATGTGGAACTGGAACGGCCTGTTCCGCGAGGGCGTGGCCGGCAACCACCAGGGCGCCATCCCGGACGGGCAGCTGTGCAGCGGCGGCCGCACCCAGAGCGGCAGGTACAACGCGCTCGACACGGTCGGCGCCTGGAAGACCGTGCCGGTCACCAACAACTTCCGGGTCAAGTTCTTCGACCAGGCCAGCCACGGCGCCGACTACATCCGGGTGTACGTGACCAAGCAGGGTTTCAACGCGCTCACCTCGCCGCTGCGCTGGAGCGACCTGGAACTGGCCGGCCAGATCGGCAACACCCCGGCCAGCCAGTGGACGCGTGAGGTGGACGGCGTGTCCATCCAGATCCCGGCGAACGCGCCCGGCCGCACCGGCCGGCACATCGTCTACACCATCTGGCAGGCCAGCCACCTGGACCAGTCCTACTACCTGTGCAGCGACGTGGACTTCGGCGGGTCCGGCCCGACCACCCCGCCCACGAGCACGCCGCCCACCAGCACGCCGCCGACCAGCACCCCGCCGACGAGTACGCCGCCCACCAGCCCGCCGCCGACCACGCCGAACCCGGCCGGTGGCTGCACCGCGACGTACGCGATCACCGGTTCGTGGGGCGGCGGCTTCCAGGCCGACGTGAAGGTGACGAACAACAGCGGTTCGCCGATCCGCGGCTGGTCGGTGAGCTGGAACTACCAGAACGGCCAGCAGGTCAACTCGGCGTGGAACGCCACCGTCACCACGAGCGGAACGCTCGTCACGGCACGCAATGTGGCGTACAACGGCTCGCTCGCGCCGGGTGCGAGCACCTCGTTCGGCTTCACCGGCTCGGCCGGGGCGACGAACCCGGTGCCCGGCATCCTGTCCTGCACGACGACCGCCTGACGGCTGCCGTCCCGGTCGGGGCCCTGCTCGACACCGTCGTGGTGTTAAGCGGGGCCCCTTCCTCTACCGCAGGCGTTAAGAAGGGGCCCTTCCTTTCACACCAGGCAGGTGACGATGTCGGCGACCGGGCGGCGGCGGCCGGTGTAGAACGGGATCTCCTCCCGTACGTGCCGCCGGGCGCCCGAAGCGCGCAGGTCACGCATCAGGTCGACGATCCGGTGCAACTCGTCGGCCTCGAACGCCAGCATCCACTCGTAGTCGCCGAGCGCGAACGAGGCGACCGTGTTGGCCCGCACGTCCGGGTAGCCCCGGGCCATCTTGCCGTGCTCGGCCAGCAACTCTCGCCGCTCGGCGTCGGGCAGCAGGTACCACTCGTACGAGCGCACGAACGGGTAGACGCACAGGTAGGCGCGCGGCTGCTCGTCGGCCAGGAACGCCGGGATGTGGCTCTTGTTGAACTCGGCCGGGCGGTGCAGCGCCATCTGCGACCAGACCGGGGTCAGCGCCCGGCCCAGCGTGGTGCGGCGGAACCGCAGGTACGCGTCCTGCAGCGCGTCGCTGGACGACGAGTGCCACCAGATCATCAGGTCGGCGTCGGCGCGCAGCCCGGCCACGTCGTACGTGCCCCGGACCGTGACGTCCTTGCCGGCCAGCTCGGTGAAGAGCGACTCGACCTCGTCGACGACGTTCTCCCGCAGCGACGGCAGCGGGCTGGTGGCCCGGTACACCGACCACATGGTGTAGCGGATGGTCTCGTTGAGCTCGCGCAGCCGCGCCGCGTTGGTCTGCTCGGTCATGCTGCCGATCCTTCCAGTGCCGTGATGATCTCTTCGGCCGCCGTCTCGCCGGAGCGGACGCACACCGGGATGCCGACGCCGTCGTAGCCGGCCCCGGCCACCGCAAGCGTCGGGCAGGCGGCGCGCAGCGCCTTCCGGACCGCCGCCACCCGGGCGGTGTGCCCGGGCGTGTACTGGGGCAGCGCGCCACCCCACCGCTGCACGTGCCGGGCCACCGGGGCCGGCAGCGGCGCGCCGAGCACCGCCGACAGCTCCCGGTGCACCGTGTCGGCCAGGTCGTCGTCGGTGAGCTGCAACGATCTCTCGTCGCCGTACCGGCCCACCGAGGCGCGCACCAGCGCCAGCCCGTCCGGCCGACGCAGGTGCCCCCACTTGGTGGTGAAGAACGTGGACGCCTTGATCGTCAGCCCCTCGCCGGCCGGGACCAGGAAGCCGGACAGCTCCGGCAGGGCCGGGCCGGGCAGCGCGAGGGTGATCAGGGCGACGCTGGCGTAGTCGAGCGCGCCGACCGTCTCGGCCACCTCGGGTGCGGCGGCGGCGAGCAGGCGGGAGGCCGGTCGGGCCGGCACCGCGAGCAGCACCGCGTCGGCCTCGACGTGCTCGGCGTCGCGGGTCGGCCCGACGGTGAGCCGCCAGCCGGACGGGGTGCGGCGCAGCTCGCGTACCGCGGCGCCCCGGCGGATCGTCGCCCCGCTCGCCGTCGCCGCCGCCTCGACCAGCGTGCTCAGCCCGCCCGCCAGGGTGCCGAAGACCGGTGCGCCGGGCGCGCGCGGCGCGGCGGCCTGCGCGGCGCGTACCGCACCGACCAGCGTGTGCTCGGTGCGAGCCGCGCGGGCCAGCGCCGGCATCGTGGTGACGAGTGACAGGTCGTCGGCCCGCCCCGCGTACACACCGCCGAGCATCGGGTCGACGAGCCGGTCCACCACCGCGTCACCGAGGCGCTTGCGGACCAGCTCACCGACCGAGGTGTCCTCGCCGTCGGCCAGCAGCGGGTGGCCCGCGTCGCGGTCGGCGTCCGCGGCCGGCGGCGCGACGGTCGCCACCTTGTCCAGATCCCCGGGTACGCCGACGAGCGTCCCGCCGGGCACCTGGCGCAACGTGCCGTCGACCAGCAGGGCGGCCTGCCCGACTGTGGGGTGCACGATCGAGGCGTCCAGGCCGAGGCGCCGGGCCAGCGTCACCGCCGCCGACTCGCCACCGGCCGGGTCGCGCATCAGGAACGACTCCGCGCCGAACTCGACCGGCCCGCCTGCGAGCTCACCGGTGAACAGCTTGCCGCCGAGGCGGCCGGACTGCTCGTACACGGTGATCTCGGTGCCCTCACCGGCCCGGTCGCGCAACCGGACGGCGGCGGCCAGCCCGGTGATCCCGCCACCGACGATCGCCACCCGCCACGGTCGCACCACTGCTCCTCCTAGCGCTCCGGTCGCGCGGTCAGCTCGTGCACCAGCGCGACCACCCGGGTCAGCACCTCGGGGTCGGTCTCCGGCAGGACGCCGTGACCGAGGTTGAACACGTGGCCGGGAGCGGCCCGGCCCTGCTCGACGATGCGCCGCACCTCGGTCTCCACCGCCGGCCAGGGGGCGAGCAGCACCGTCGGGTCGAGGTTGCCCTGCACCGCCTTGTCCGGCCCGATCCGGCCGGTGGCGACGTCCAGCGGGGTCCGCCAGTCCACGCCCACCACGTCGGCGCCGGCTTCGCCCATCGCGCCGAGCAGCTCGCCGGTGCCCACCCCGAAGTGGATCCGGGGCACGCCCGCGTCGGCGAGCCCGCCCAGCACGTACGTCGAGTGCGGCAGCACGAAGCGGCGGTAGTCGGCCTCGGAGAGCGCGCCGGCCCACGAGTCGAACAGCTGCACCGCGGAGACCCCGGCGTCGATCTGCACCTGGAGGAACGCCAGCGTCACCTCGGCCAGCCGCGCGCACAGCGCGTGCCACAGGTCCGGGTCGCCGTACATGAGCGCCTTGGTCTTGGCGTGGGTCCGCGACGGGCCGCCCTCGACCAGGTAGCTGGCGAGCGTGAACGGCGCCCCGGCGAAGCCGATCAGCGGGGTGTCGCCCAGCTCGACGACGAGCCGGCGGACCGCCTCGTCCACGTACGACACGTCGTCGCGGCCGATCGGGGAGATCCGCTCGACGTCGGCGGCGGTACGGACCGGCTCGGCCACCACCGGCCCGGTGCCGGGCACGATGTCCAGGTCGACGCCGGCCGCGGCGACCGGCACCACGATGTCGCTGAACAGGATCGCCGCGTCCACGCCGTGCCGGCGCACCGGCTGCAGCGTGATCTCGGTGACCAGCTCGGGCCGGCGGCAGGACTCCAACATCGGCACGTTGGCCCGGATCTCCCGGTACTCCGGCAGCGACCGGCCGGCCTGGCGCATGAACCAGACCGGGGTGTGCGGGCCCGGCTCGCGCCGGCAGGCGCGGACGAAGGGCGAGTCGGCCGGCCCGCCGCGGCGGGGTTCTCCGTCTCGGGCGGCAGTGCCCGTGGTGTCGGTGGTCATCGCGGCCATCGTGCCACGCCCCCGGCGCGCGCCCGCGCTCACCGTCCGCATTTGTGACGTAGAAGGAAGGGCCCCCGCTTAACGCCTCCGGTAGCGGAAGGGCCCCTTCTTAACCGTCGATCACCCGGCGTGCCGTCGCGCGCCGTGCGGTGAGCGCGGCATAGGCTGCCCGCATGGCCCCCCCGATCGCGCTCCCGGAAACGTTCGCTCGCGCGGTCGCGGGGCTGCGATCGGTGACACCCCGCCCGGAGATCGTCCTGGAGGAGGTCGGCGCGCCGCAGCGGCTGGCCCCGTACGCGTTCGCGCTCTCCGCCGCCGTGATGCGCGACGACGACGAGGTGGCCACCGGCCGGCTGATCCTGCTGCACGACCCGGCCGGGCACGAGGCGTGGCAGGGCACGCTGCGCCTGGTCACGTACGTCACCGCCGAACTGGAGGTCGACCTGGCCAGCGACCCGCTGCTACCAGGTGTCGGCTGGACCTGGCTGACAGACGCGCTCGACGCGCAGGGCGCCGGGCACCGGGCGATCGGCGGCACCGTCACCCAGACGCTCTCCACCCGGTTCGGGGAGCTGGCCGGGCCGCCCGCCGCCGGTGACATCGAGATCCGTGCCTCGTGGACGCCGCTGCGCGCCGACCTGGGCCCGCACCTGCTCGGCTGGTGCACACTGCTGGCCTCCACGGCCGGCCTGCCGCCGCCCGGTGTCACCGCGCTGCCCACCCGCCGCTCCGCCGGCGCCGCCTGACCGCACCTCGCCCCGGGACACGCGAAAGGCCGCCCCGGACGAACCGGGACGGCCTTCGGTGGACACCGGTCAGAGGTAGTTCTCGGCCTCGTCGCAGATCTTGTCCAGGCCCTTGCTGGCCGCCTCGAAGGCGGCCCGGTCGCCGCGCGACGCCGCCGCCATGGCCGTGGTCAGTTTGTCCAGGCAGTTCGCGATGACCTTCTTCTGCCGGGCCTGCTCGTCCCTGTCGTTCTTGGTGCCGGTCAGGTCCTGCTGGGTGTCCGACAGCCGCTCCTGGACCGCCTTCAGCTCACCCTTGAGCTTCTCCATCTCCTGCTGGTTCGCCGAGATCGTGCCGTCCCGCTGGCTGACCGTCTGCCGGGACTCGTCCAGGTCGCCGTTCGTCGAGACGTACAGGAAGGTCATCACGCCGCCGAAGACGAACAGCAACGCGGCCACCAGGCCGAGCACCAGCGGCGCCCACCTCCGGCCGCCGGCCGGCGCGGCGCCCACCGGGCCGTACGGGCCGGGCGGCCCGGGCGGCCCGGACATCGGCGGCGGCGCGAAGCCGGGGCCGGACACCGGCGGTGCGGACGCCGGCGGGACCGACATCGGCTGCGCGTAGCCCGGCCCGGAGACCGGCGGGACGGAGACCGGCGGTGCCGACATCGGCTGCGCCGGCGGGGGCACCGGGGCGGCGCCGGGCGCGTAGCCCGGCTGTCCCGGCGCGGTGGGCTGGTATCCGCCGTACCCGGGTGCGCCGTCGGGCGCGGCGGGCTGGTGCAGGGTCGGCGCGGGCTGGTTCGGGTCGTACTGCTGGGGCGCGGGCCGGCTGCCGTACACGTTGCCGTAGACCGTGCCCCCCGGCGCCGGGGGCGGGTTGTCGCCCCCGGCCGGTGGGTAGGACATGTCGTTCCTCCAGATGTGCTGGTCCCCCGCGGGGTGGCCCGATGGGCCGGGGTCGATGCGGTGCGGCCGGGCCGGTGTGGCCGCCGTCAGCAGAGCCGGAACCGGTCGCAGGCGGTCTTGATCGGGACCGCCAGCCCGATGCCCTCGGCGTTGCGGGCCTTGGCCGTGGCGATGCCGACGACCTCCTTCGAGCCGTTGATCACCGGGCCGCCGGAGTTGCCCGGGTTGATCGGCGCGTCGAACTGGATCACCGGGCCGCCGCCGCGCTCGTCCTCGCGGAACGCGCTGACCACGCCCGTGGTGACGCTGTCCTGCAACCCGAGCGGCGCGCCGACCACGATGATCTGCTGGCCGGACCGCACCGGGGCGCGGGCCGCGACCAGCCCGGTGAACTTGGCGCTGGTCTGCAACTGCGCCAGGTCCTTGTCCTTGTCGGTGGCGATGATCGTCGCCTCGAACCGCTGGTCCTTGCGCTCCAGGAACACCTTGCGCTCACCGGCGGTGAAGACCGACTCGACCACGTGGAAGTTCGTCAGCAGCGTGGTGCCGCCGCCGGACGGGGCCTTGCCGACGGCGAACGCGGTGCCGGTGAACTGCCCGGCCCGTACCCGGAACACGCTCGGCAGGACCGCGCTGGCCACCGCCTCCGGGTTGAAGGCCGCGTCGGCCTGCTTCTCCAGGCTGCCGGCGCGCTGCTCCAGACCGTCGAACCGGTCGGCGTCCGCGCCCTGCCCCTCGGCCATCCGCTTGTCGGCGGCGGCGAGCCGGTCGTCGAGCCGGTAGATCTGGTACGCCTGCACGCCGGTGACCACCGCCAGCACCGCGGCCAGGGCCAGCGCCACCACCGCCACCCGGCTGCGCCGCGCCGGCTGCGCGCCGAAGCCGGCCGGGCCGTCGACGGGGGCCGCCTGACCGGGGTACGCGGAGCCGGGCTGGGACGGCGCCGACACCGGCTGCCCCGGGTAGGCGGGCGCGGACACGGGCTGACCGGGGTACGACGGGCCGCTGCCGGACGGGCCCGGGTAGGCCGGTGCGGCGGGCGTCCGGTCCGGGTACGACGACGAGCCCGGCCCGCCCGGATAGGACGGTGACGCGGAGACCGGCCGGCCCGGATACGACGGTGACGCGGCCGGCTGTCCCGGGTACGCCGGGGCGGCGGACCGGGAGGTCTGCGCCGGTACGGAGCCGAAGGACGACGGCTGGGCCGGCGGGCTGCCGTAGGGCGGCTGACCAGGCGCGGTGCCGTAGGACGACCGGCCCGGCTCGGCCGGCGCGGTGCCGTAGGTCGGCTGGCCCGGCGGGGTCGTGGCGGGCGGGGTCGCGACGCCGGACGAGGCCGCGTAGGGCGTCGCCTGCGGCGTCCCGGCCTGGTCCGGGCGGCCCGGGTAACCGGCGGGCGGCGGGACGGCGGCCCGCGCCGGGTAGCCGGGGCTGCCGGCCCACTCGGATCCACCGGGGAACGATCCCGGCACCGGTGCCGGACCGGCGGGCGGGGCGAAACGCGGCGGCAGCGGTCCCGGCCGGTCGGCTGCCGGTTCGCCGCCCTGCCCCGGCACGTCGTCGCCGGTTCCGTACCCGCCTGTCATGCTCGCCCGTCCTCCCCGTCGGCCTCGCCGACGCCCCCCCCGACCCGCTGCGGCACCCGTACGCCGTTCGCGGCTCGATGGACCGTACCGGCGGGAACGGGCTTTGTCTTCCCCCTTGTCCGACCCTCTCACGGCCCCGCAACCCGCACCTTTCCGGTCACCTGACGGCCATCGCGCCGACACGCGCCGGACCGGCTGCGCACACCGGATCGTCCGGCCTACTAGGGTTGTCAGGTGACCGACGAACCACCCCTGCGCCGTCGGGCCGCCGAAAGCCGTACCGGAGAGGCGTCCGCTTCTCCGACGTCGGCCCTGCCGGAGCCGGCGGACGCGGGGACCGAGACCGACACGGGCGCGGCCGTCCCCCTCACCGCGCCGCGCGACGGCACGCCCGCCCCGGTGGCCACACCCGCCGAGTTGGACGAGGTGGTGGCCCGCTTCGCGTCCGGCACCGGCCCGGTGGCCCTCGATGCCGAACGTGCCTCCGGCTACCGCTACAGCCAGCGCGCCTACCTGGTGCAGCTGCGCCGCGGCGGCGCCGGCACCGCGCTCATCGACCCGCTGCCGCTACCCGACCTGTCCGCCCTGGACGCGGCGATCGCCGAGACCGAGTGGGTGCTGCACGCGGCCAGCCAGGATCTCGCCTGCCTGGCCGAGGTGGGGCTGCGCCCGCGCCGGTTGTTCGACACCGAACTGGCCGCCCGGCTGGCCGGTTTCGAGCGGGTCGGCCTGGCCGCGCTGACCGAACAGCTGCTCGGGTTCAGCCTGGAGAAGCACCACTCGGCCGCCGACTGGTCCAGCCGGCCGCTGCCGGAGTCCTGGCTGACGTACGCGGCGCTGGACGTGGAACTGCTGGTGGACCTGCGCGACGCGCTGGACGAGGAGTTGCAGCGGCAGGGCAAGTCCGGCTGGGCGGCGGAGGAGTTCGACGCGCTGGTGCGCAACGGCGCCCGCCCGCCGCGCGTGCGCGCCGAGCCGTGGCGGCGCACGTCCGGCATCCATCGGGTACGCGGGGCGCGCGCCCAGGCCCGGGTGCGTTCCCTCTGGTACGCGCGGGACCAGATCGCCTCCCGCCGGGACGCCGCGCCGGGCCGGGTGCTGCCCGACTCGGCCATCGTGGCCGCCGCCGAGCTGGACCCGAAGGACGAGAAGACGCTGCTCACGCTCCCCGGTTTCGGTGGGCGGTCGGTGCGCCGGCTGGCACGTACCTGGCTGGCGGCGCTCGACGACGCGCGCCAGTTGCCGGACGACGCGCTGCCGGTCAGTCCGACCGTGGAGGGGCCGCCTCCGCCGCACCGGTGGGCCGAGCGCGACCCGGTGGCGGCCGGGCGGCTGGCCCGGGCCCGGGAGGTCGTGGTCGGCACGGCCGGGGCGCACCGGCTGCCGGCGGAGAACCTGATCGCGCCGGACTCGATCCGCCGGCTGGCCTGGCAGCCACCCGCGGAGATCACCGACGAGACGGTGGCGGAGACGCTGCGCGGGTTCGGGGCGCGCGAGTGGCAGATCGGGCTGCTCCTGCCCGCGCTGACGGAGGCGTTGCGCACCCCGCAGTCGTGACGGCGGCGGGCGGGGTGTGAGGTGGGCCACGCGGGGGGTGGTGCCACGCCTGGTTACTGGCGAGTAGCATCCGGGGAAATGCCCGTGCCGAGGGAGGCTCCAAGTGCCCCGTGAAGTTCGGGATGTCGTCTTCGTCGACGGCGTCCGTACCCCGTTCGGCAAGGCGGGTGGGATGTACGCCAACACCCGCGCCGACGATCTGGTGATCCGCTGCATCCGCGAGCTGATGCGCCGCAACCCGCAACTGCCGCCGGAGAAGGTGGAGGAGGTGGCCATCGCCGCCACCACCCAGATCGGTGACCAGGGCCTGACCATCGGCCGCACCGCCGCCCTGCTGGCCGGCCTGCCCAAGACCGTGCCCGGCTTCGCCATCGACCGGATGTGCGCCGGCGCGATGACCGCCGTCACCACAGTGGCCAGCGGCATCGCCATGGGCGCGTACGACGTCGCGATCGCCGGCGGCGTCGAGCACATGGGCCGCCACCCGATGGGCGAGGGCGTCGACCCCAACCCGCGCATCGTCGCGGAGAAGCTCGTCGACCCGTCCGCCCTGGTGATGGGCTCCACCGCGGAGAACCTGCACGACCGGGTCCCGCACATCACCAAGGAGCGCACCGACGCGTTCGCGCTGGCGTCGCAGCAGAAGACCGCGAAGGCGTACGCCAACGGCAAGCTCCAGGGCGACCTGGTGCCGGTGGCGGTCCGCGACCCGGAGGCGGGCTGGGGCCTGGCCACCGTGGACGAGGCGCCCCGCGACACCTCGATGGAGAAGCTGGCCGGCCTGAAGACCCCGTTCCGGCCGCACGGCAAGGTCACCGCGGGTAACGCGGCCGGCCTGAACGACGGCGCCACCGCCGCGCTGCTGGTGGCCGAGGACACCGCCCGCGAGCTGGGCCTGCCGGTCGGCATGCGCCTGGTGTCGTTCGGCTTCGTCGGCGTCGAGCCCGAGGTGATGGGCGTCGGCCCGATCCCGTCGACCGAGAAGGCGCTGCGCATCGCCGGCCTGAGCATCGACGACATCGGCCTGTTCGAGCTGAACGAGGCGTTCGCGGTGCAGGTGCTCGCCTTCCTCGACCACTTCGGCATCGCCGACGACGACCCGCGGGTCAACCCGTGGGGCGGTGCGATCGCCATCGGTCACCCGCTCGCGTCCTCCGGCGTCCGGCTGATGACCCAGCTCGCCCGCCAGTTCGCCGAGCACCCCGAGGTCCACTACGGCCTCACCGCCATGTGCATCGGCATCGGCATGGGCGGCACTGTGATCTGGGAGAACCCGCACTGGGAGGGTGGAGACAAGTGAGCCTCGCCGCACCGAACGAGGTCGTCACCAAGGCGCTGCTGCGCCAGGTGGCCGTACCCGGGCTGGACCGGCCCGCCGCCCTCATCACCCTGGACAACGGTTTCGACCACACCAAGCCGAACACCTTCGGCCCGGCCGGTCTGACCAGCCTGGACGAGGCGATCACGGCCGCGCTGGCCGCGGAGCCGGCGTTCATCGCGGTCACCGGCAAGCCGTACATCTTCTGCGTGGGCGCGGACATCACCAGCCTGCCCGCGCTGGAGAACCGCGACCAGGCGCTGGAGATCGGGCGGCTCGGCCACCGGGTCTTCGCCCGGCTCAAGGACAGCGCCGTCCCCACCTTCGCGTTCGTCAACGGCGCGGCGATGGGCGGCGGCCTGGAGCTGGCGCTGCACTGCCACTACCGGACCCTGTCGGCGGGCGCGGCGGCCCTGGCGCTGCCCGAGGTCTCGCTCGGCCTGATCCCCGGCTGGGGCGGTACGCAGCTGCTGCCGAACCTGATCGGCATCCCGGCGGCGACGCAGGTCATCATCCAGAACCCGCTGATGCAGAACAAGATGCTCAAGCCGAAGCAGGCGGCCGAGATGGGCATCGCGGACGTGCTGCTGGAGCCGGCCGACTTCCTGGAGCGGTCGCTGGAGTGGGCCGCCGGCGTCGTCCGGGGCGAGGTCGCCGTGACCCGTCCCGAGGTCGACAAGGACATGTGGGCGGGCGTGCTCTACTTCGCCCGGCAGACCCTCGACCAGCGGCTGCACGGCGCGGTCCCGTCCGCGTACAAGGCGCTGGATCTGCTGGAGACGGCGAAGGACGCCGACTTCGCCACCGGCACCGCGGCGGAGGACGAGGCCCTCGCGGACCTGGTCTTCTCCGAGGAGCTGCGCAGCGGCCTGTACGCCTTCGACCTGGTGCAGCGGCGGGCCAAGCGCCCGGCCGGCGCACCGGACAAGGGCCTGGCCCGCCCGGTCACCAAGGTCGGCATCGTCGGCGCCGGCCTGATGGCCAGCCAGCTCGCGCTGCTGTTCGCCCGGCGGCTGCAGGTGCCGGTCGTGATGACCGACCTGGATCAGTCCCGGGTGGACAAGGGCGTCGGCTACGTGCACACCCAGATCGAGAAGGCCGTGAGCAAGGGCCGGATGGACAAGGGCACCGCCGCCAAGCTGTACGGCCTGGTGTCCGGCTCGGTCGACAAGTCCGTCTTCGCCGACGCCGACTTCGTCATCGAGGCCGTGTTCGAGGACCTGGGCGTCAAGAAGCAGGTCTGGGCCGAGCTGGAGAAGATCGTCAAGCCGGAGGCGGTGCTCGCCACCAACACCAGCTCGCTGTCCATCACCGAGATGGCCGCCGAGCTGGAGCACCCGGAGCGGGTGGTCGGCTTCCACTTCTTCAACCCGGTCGCGGTGCTGCCGCTGCTGGAGATCGTCCGCGGCGAGCGGACCGACGACGCCACGCTGGCCACCGCGTTCGCTGTCGGCAAGCAGCTCAGGAAGTCGTCGGTGCTGGTCAAGGACGCCCCGGCGTTCGTGGTGAACCGGCTGCTGACCCGCTTCCTCGGCACCGTCTTCGCCGCCGTCGACCAGGGCACCCCGCTGGACGTGGCGAACAGCGCGCTGGACCCGCTGGGCCTGCCGATGCGTCCGCTGGCGCTGCTGCAGCTCGTCGGCCCGGCCGTGGCGTACCACGTCGGCGGCACCCTGCACGAGGCGTTCCCGGACCGGTTCGGCGTCAGCGAGAACCTCAAGCGGATCGCCGACTCGGGCCAGCCGATCGTGGTCGACGACCAGATCAACGACGAGGTGGCGAAGCTGCTGGTGGTCGGCGACGAGCCGCTCACCGCCGAGCAGGTCCGGCAGAACGCGCTGGACGCGCTGGCGCAGGAGATCCGGCTCATGCTCGACGAGGGCGTCGTCGCCGAGGCGCAGGACATCGACCTGTGCATGATCCTCGGCGCCGGCTGGCCGTTCCACCTGGGCGGCGTCACGCCGTACCTGGACCGGACCGGCACCTCCGAGCGGGTGACCGGCAAGCGGTTCCTGCCGCGCGGCGTGGCAAGCCTGCGCTGAGGCGCCCGCAGCGCATCGATCGCGGTGGTCGGGCTGTCCGTTCCGGACGGTCCGGCCACCGCGATCGGCGTCTGCGGCCCAGGTCACGGGTAGGTCGCGGTTTGGGATCCCCGCCCTTGTCCGGACAGCGGGTTGTCGGTGGTGCTGGCTACGATCACGCGTCCAGTTTTCTCACAGGAGCTGCCTACATGTCCCAGCCGCCGTCCAGTCCCTACTCCGGCAACTACCCCTCCCCCCAGCAACAGCCCGGTGGCTTCCAGCCGCCGCAGCAGCCGCAGTACGGCGGTGACTACCCGCAGACTCCGCAGCAGCCGCAGTACGGCAGCCAGCTCGGTGCGCCGGTCCCGCCGAAGAAGAAGTCCGGCGCCGGCAAGATCCTGCTGATCGTCCTCGCGGTGGTCCTGGTGCTCTGCGTCGGCGGCGGTGTCGCCGCCTACTTCGCCACGAAGGACACGGTCGACGAGGTGGTCACCGCCACCAAGACCCGGGTGGTCGAGCCGCAGACGCTCGGCGGCCGGGCGAAGGTCACCGACCCGCAGCTGCAGTCCGCCGCGGCGCAGATGAAGTCCGAGCTCAGCAAGGACGTGCCGGACGCGACAAGCACCGTCGGTGCGTTCTACGGCGACCCGGCCAAGAAGGACCTGGTCATGATCGTGGCCGTGTCCGGCGTCATGGCGGACCCGAAGAAGGAGCTGGCCGACGCCACCGCGGCGGTCACCCCGGACCTGGCCACCAAGGACTTCAAGACTGTCGACGCGGGCCCGCTGGGCGGCGACGCCAAGTGCTCCGACGGCAAGGCGTCGGACGTACCGGTGGCCGTCTGCATCTGGGCCGACCGGGGCAGCCTCGGCATGGTGGTGGTCTACTTCAAGTCCGCGGCCGAGCTCCAGTCGGAGTTCGTGGCGATGCGCGGCGAGATCGAGAAGCAGGACTGACACCGGTTCACGCACCGGGCCCCCGCCGTCACGGCGGGGGCCCGGTGTCGTTTCCGGATCAGGCGGACGCGGCCCGTTCCGCAGCGCTGCGGCACACGCAGAACTCGTTGCCCTCCGGGTCGGCAAGCACCACCCAGCCGGTGCCGTCCGGCCGGCGCCGGTCGGCCACCAGCGTGGCGCCGAGGTCGCGCAGCCGCGCCACCTCCTCGTCCCGGGTGCCCTCGGCCGGGTGCAGGTCGAGGTGGAACGCGCCCTTGCCGTGCCGCTCGCCCACCTGGACGAACAGCAGGTCGGGGCCGTGCCCGCCGGGTGCGGCGAGGACCGCCTCCGGGTCGCCCGGGTGGTCGTCGTCGGCGAGCCGGCGGTCCAGCACGTGGGCCCACCAGCCGGCCAGGGCGTACGGGTCGTCGGTCTCGACTGTCACGCAGTGGATCTGTGCACTCACGGTGTTTCCTCCTGTGGGGAGCGCGCCCCGGCGGAGTGGGAAGGTCAGCGGGGAACGCGGGGCGCGGGACGGTTCACGACGGACATCGACCACACCCCCTTCCACCTCTCGGGCTGACCGGTTGATCATTCCATCGCCCGCGCCGCGCACACAACCCCGCTCGTGCAAGGAAGGGCCCCTTGTTAACAGCGAGCTGTTAACAAGGGGCCCTTCCTCTACCGCAGGCGTTAAGAAGGGGCCCTTCCTTACGGGCCGACGAACACGGCCTTCGCGCGCCAGTCGACGCCGTCGACCGCCGGGCCGCTGCGCACCGTGAACGTCGTCGACGGAGCGACACCCGTCCAGTCGGCGGCGGACAGGTCACCGGTGCTCCGGTTCACCTTGTAGAGCGTGGTGCCGGCCGCGAACAGCGCGCCCGCATCGGCGAACCCGCTCGCCCCGGCCACCGTGAACCGGTCGGCGCCGACCACACCGCTGTCCGGCGTGAACCAGCGCCAGAACAGGCCGTTCTGCCCGCTCAGCGAGTAGTAGAGCCGCCCGTCCCGGTAGAACATGCCGGTCACGTTGGGGATCTCGGCGTAGAAGCCGGTGGTCGCGCCGACGTACGTCTGCCCGGCCGGGCCGGAGTTGGTCACCACGGTGTCCCAGTACGGGTCGTGGTACGGGTCCACCAGCTCGGGCGTGCCGAACGTGGTGCCGTCGAACGTACGCCGCCACAGCGCGCCCTCGACGCCGTAGAACAGCGTCCCGCCGACCCAGAACGCGTTACGCGTGGCGGACCACACGGTCTCGTCCGGGTTCGCCACCGGGCTGGGCGTGCCGACGCCGGTCAGGCCGTCGTACGAGCGGACCTGCACCTCCTCGCCGGTACCGGCCGGCGGAGGCCCGGTCTTGACGATCTCGACGGCGTCGACGAGCGGGTTCTCCTTGACGTGGCGGAACTCGATGTCGACGGTGCCGTCGCTGGTCACCGTGAACTCCCGCATGGTGCCCACGTTGTGCCCGACGCCGGCGGACAGGTCCAGGTCGTCGAGGACGACGGTGCCGTCCAGCGCGACGTCGAAGACGCGGGTGTTCGGGGCGGAGGTGCCGTCGTACCGGTTGGCCAGGTAGAGCCGCACGTGCACCTCGGTGCCGGTGGGCACGGGGAACTGCCAGAGCATCTCCGCGCCGCCGGCCGGGTCGTACCGTTCGTCGCTGTAGAGCGCGGCCGGGGTGCCGGCCGGCACCGTCGCGTCCAGGCTGCCGACCGTGTTGAAGCTGGAGGTCGAGCTGCCGGTGTTGTGGTACGGGCTGGGGCTGGAGCTGGTGTCGGCCGCCCAGTCCGGTCCGCCGTCGGTGGCGGCGACCAGCGGGCCGCCGGCGTTCACCCGGTACAGCACGTTCGTCGGCTTCGGCAGGCCGGCCTGGTAGACGTTGCCGGGCAGTGCGGCGGTGCTGGTCGGGTGCGGGGCTTTGCCGCCGGCGAGCGGGAAGAACGCGATCCGCTCGCGGCGGTACTGGAAGTTGCCGATCCAGAGCGTGTCGCCGCCGACCCAGAGGCCGGACTCGGTGACGAGCATCTCCGAGGCGCCGATGCCGCGCGGGTGCCGGCCCGGGTTCCAGGACAGCGGCAGGCCGTTGACCGGGTCGAGCGCGGCGATGCTGGCCCGGCCGACCGCGCCGGCCCGGGCGTTGTCGGTGCCGGCGGTGTTGTTGAGCCAGCGGAGGTGGCCGCCGACGTAGACCGCCTGCTCGCTGATGCCGACGGACAGGAACGTGTCGCCGCCGCTGTAGTCGACCCAGGTCGGCTGGAGGTTGTCGCCGGTCGCGCCGGCCTCCCAGCGGGCCGCGGTGTCGCAGAGCGTCCCGCCGTACGGTGCGCCGGTGGTGACCACCACGAAGTAGCTGTTTTCCGGGGAGAACGCGACGTCGCGGACGTACGAGTCGAACGACTGCCACTTGCAGCGCGGCGTGTAGCGGGCCGTGTTCCAGTCCGCGACGGTGGCGGCGGTGGCACCCAGGTCGATCTTGACGATCTGGTCGTGCAGGATCCCGTCGGCCTTCTTGAAGTTGCCGATGACGACGAGCTGCGTGCCGTCCGGGGAGACGGCGAGCTTCTCCGCGCCCACGCCGGCCTTGGCGCCGCTGACACCGTCCCAGTTGTGGTTCTCGGTCAGCGTGGTGGTGAGGTAGCTGTCGACCGCGCCGGTGGTGGCGTTGAGCGAGGCGAGCCCGCCGCGCGGGTTGGGGTTGCCGGCCGTGGTGAAGATGCCGCCGACCAGCAGCCGGTCACCGACCAGTGCGATGTCCTTGATCAGCCCGTTGAACGCCGGCGGCGCGAAGCTGGTGACGACCGCCCCGGTGGCGACGTCGAGCAGGGCCACCTTGCGCCGGGTCACGCCGTTGACGGTGTTGAACTTGCCGGCCACGAAAACCGTGCCCGCCGTGGGACCGGCGACGACCGCCGTCACCTCGTTGTCGAGCGTGGGCGCGAACGCGGTGTCCACCTGCCCGGTGGCCTTGTCGAAGGCGAGCAGGTAGTCCCGGGGGATGTCGACGTCGGAGTTGCGGTTCTGCACCCGGGTGAAGGAGCCGCCCGCGATGATCTTCGTACCGGCGTCGTGGATCGCGTCGACCGAGCCGTCCTGGACGTCGGGCGAGGCGGCGGAGGGGACGGTGTGGACCACTTTGTCGTGGCCGGGCGCGGCGGCGGCCGCGGGCGTGGCCGGGGAGAGGCCGGCGACGGTGAGGGCGCCGGCGGTGAGGACCGCGAGGATGCGGCGGCGGCGCGGGGCCGAGTGGTGGGTCACGGGCAGCTCCGGTGGGTGAGCAGGGTGAGGCGTCGCTGCGCTTACTCTCCGTTGATCCCCGGCTCCGCGTCCAGCGCGGGCGGCGCATTCTGCCCGACCACCGTGCGCCATGGGCCGACCACCGTCGGGTCCGGCCAGGACAGCCGAGGCCGCCCGCACGAAAAGGTGAGGCCGTCTCACCGGCCGGGCGGGCCGGCTCGGCGGTCAGGTGGCCGCGGCCGGGTCGGCCGACGGAAGCGTGACAGTCACCTCCAGGCCGCCGCCGGGCTGGGCGACCGCCTTCACCGTGCCGCCGTGCGCGTCGCTGACGGCCCGCACGATCGACAGGCCGAGACCGGAGCCGCGCGCGCCGGTGCGTTCCTGGCCGCCGCGCCGGAACGGTTCGAACAGCCCGGGTACGTCGGCCGGGGCGACCTCGAAGCCGGTGTTCCCCACCACCAGCCAGGACCGCTCGCCGTCGGTGCCGGTGCGTACCCAGATCCGGCCGTGCAGGTGGTTGTAGCGGACCGCGTTCTCCACCAGGTTTCCGGCGAGCCGGTCGAGCAGGCCGGGGTCGCCGACCACCGGCGCCGGGCGCAGCGACGTGTGCACCTTCAGGCCGATGCGCTCGACCTCCCGGGAGACCGCGGAGAGGGCGTTGGCGGTGCCGATGGCGAGGTCCGACTCGGCGCGCCGGCCCAGCCGCCGGCCGGTCTGCGCCTCGCTGCGCGCCAGCACCAGCAGCGCGTCGACCAGGCCGTTGGCGCGCTCGGAGGCGTCGCGCACCACACCGGCCATGCGGCGGTACTCGGCGAGGTCGGCGTCGTCGTCGCTGAGCGTCACGTCGATTTCGGTACGCATCACCGCCAGCGGCGTCCGCAGCTCGTGCGAGGCGTTCGCGACGAACCGTTTCTGGGCCTCGAAGGCGCCGCTGATCCGGTCGAGCATCGCGTCGAACGTCTCGGCCAGTTCGGCCACCTCGTCGTCGGCGCCGGACCAGCCGATCCGCTCGTCGAGCGTGGCCTCGCCGAGCCGGCGGGCGGTGGCGGTGACCTGGTGCAGGGGGCGTAGCGCCCGCCCGGCGACCAGGTACGCCCCGGCCACCCCGACCACACTGATCGCCGCCAGCGCCAGCAATCCCTTGACCAGCAGTTCCTGCGACGCGGCGTCGACGAGCTGCCGCTGCCACTCGCCGGCGTCGAGGGTGCGGCCGTCGCTGAGCACCACAGTGGTGCCGGGCAGCAGCTCGTCGGTGGGGCGTAGCGCGTCGCGGACCAGCAGCCAGGCCAGCAGCACCAGGATCGCCCCGGCGCCGACCAGCAGCACGCCGTTGAGCAGGGTCAGCCGCAGCCGCAGCGTCGGCCGTACCCGGCGCGTGGCCGGCGCGCTCACTGGCGTACCCCACCGATGCGGTACCCCGCGCCCACGACCGTGTCGATGAGCGGCGGGTCGCCGAGCTTCTTGCGCAGCGTCATCACGGTGACCCGGACGATTGTGGTGAACGGGTCGGTGTTGGCGTCCCAGACCCGTTCCAGCAGTTCCTCGCTGGACACCACAGCGCCGCGCGCCTTGAGCAGTTCGGCGAGCACGCCGAACTCCTTGTTGGTGAGGTCGAGCGGCACGCCGCCCCGGCTCACCACCCGGCGGGCCGGGTCGAGCACCAGATCGGCCACCTCCAGCACGGGCGGCGCGGCCGGGGTGGCGCGCCGGCCGAGCGCCTGCACCCGGGCCACCAGTTCGTCGAACGCGAACGGCTTGGCCAGGTAGTCGTCGGCGCCGAGTTGCAGCCCCTCCACCCGGTCGGCGACGGTGCCGCTGGCGGTCAGCATCAGCACCCGGGTCAGCGCGCCGGAGGCGGCCAGGTCGGCGCAGATCCGGTCGCCGTGCACGCCGGGCAGGTCGCGGTCCAGGATCACCACGTCGTAGCGGGTGACGAACGCCGCCTCGTGCCCGGCGTCGCCGTCGTAGGCGACGTCGACAGCCATGCCGCGCTTGCGCAGCCCGCGCGCGATCGCGTCGGCGAGGTTGCGCTCGTCCTCGACCACCAGTACCCGCATCCCGGCCTCCCATTTCGTGACCCCTGACAACCTAGTGCGGCTGGCAAAACCGGCCGCCGGAGGAGCCGATCTCCGACGCGGCCGCCGCGCGGACAACGGTTGTCACTTTGCGTAGCCCCGAGGCCGCTTCGGGTTTGCGTCACACACCGTGATCGGCGCTCACCGAGCCACCTCGGACGCCCAGCGATTCAGATCGCCTCGACCAGGAGAAACGGTCGACCGGCGCGCACCGCCGGGGGCACGCCCCGCGCCCTTTGCTCTGCAGCCACATGCGCAGCGGTAGCCGTGGGTTGCCGCTGCGTCGATGGCTGCAGAGCAAAGGGGGCGCGAGGGTAACCCTGCCGGGGCGGGTTGCGACTACGTTGGGTCACGGCACGCCGGTGGGTTGCGGTCGGCGGCGCGGGCGGCCGTTGCAGAAAACCTTCGGGTACGCGATGCTCGGCGGCGATGATCGACATGCGCACCAGCAACGGGCCGCGTCCACGCCGGGCGGGTTCCCGATGAGCGGCATGAGTGGCGCGACCGGCCGCGACATCGCGTACCGCCGGTTCCGCTTCCCGGCGGACCGCGACCTGGGTCGTGTGGACGGGCTGCGCGACGGGCCGGACGGGCTCACGCCCGGCGGCGCGGCCGGCCCGGTCGCGCACACCGATCCGCACTCCGGGACCACAGCCGAGTACGCGGCCGGCACCTGGACCTCTCCCGTGACGCCCGCCGGCTTCGCCGTCACCGAGCTGGTGCCCTCGTGGACCGCCGACACCCCGCCCGGCTGCTGGCTGCGGGTCGAGCTGCGCGGTTGGGCCGGCGGCACTGCCACCACCGGCTGGTACGACCTGGGCCACTGGGCCGCCGACGACAGCGCCGTGCACCGCGCCTCGGTACCCGGGCAGGAGGACGACCGGGCGCGGATCGCCGCGGACACGCTGCGGGTGACCGGCGCGACGGTGACCGGCTGGCAGGTCCGGGTGACCCTGCTGCGCCGCCTCGACGCGCCCGCCGGCCCGGTGCTGCGCACCGTCGGCGTGGTCGCCTCGACCGACCCGCCCAGCGGCGCGGAGGCCACGGACGTCGGGGACGCGCGCGCGTGGGGGCGGGTGCTGGACGTGCCGCGTTACGCGCAGCGGCTGCACGCCGCCGGGGAGACCCGCTGGGGTGGCGGCGGCGACTCCTGGTGCAGCCCCACCTGCGTGTCGATGGTGCTCGACTTCTGGGGCGCCGGCCCCACCCCGGACCGGTACGCCTGGGTGGCGCCGCCCGGCCCCCGCCCGCAGGTGGTGCACGCCGCCCGGCACTGCTACGACCACGCCTACGGCGGGCCGGGCAACTGGCCGTTCAACACCGCGTACGCGGCCACGCACGGGGTGGACGCCTTCGTCACCCGGCTGCGCTCGCTGGCCGAGGCGGAACGGTTCGTGGCCGCCGGCCTCCCGCTGATCGTCTCGGCCGCGTTCACCGCCGGTCAGGTGCCCGGGCTGGACTACGACACCCGGGGACACCTCATGGTGCTGGCCGGCTTCACCGCCGACGGCGATCCGGTACTCAACGACCCGTACGCGCCGGACGACGAGCGGGTCCGCCGCACCGTGCCGCGCGCGCCGTTCGAGAGCGCCTGGCAGGTGGGCAGCGGTGGGATCGCGTACGTGCTGCGGCCCGAGTCGACGCCGCTGCCGCCGCCCCCGGCGCAGGCCAACTGGTGATCAGCGGCCGGCCGGCCAGATCGCCATGCCGCCGGTCGGACGCAGGCACACCAGTTCCGTACCCGTGTCCGCGCACTCGGACCAGGGGCCGGGCAGGATCCCCCGGATCCGCACCTGCCCGGCCGCCACGTCCAGCGCGCCGACGAGCGTGCGGTCCTCGGTGAGCGTGCGCAGCCCGAGCAGCGGCCCGGACGGGAGGTCGTTGCCGGAGACACGCCACCGGCCCAGCCGGGCCAGCACACGGCCGCTCGGCGGGTCCAGCGCCGACAGTTCCAGTTCCTCCCCGACGCCGCGTTCGGCGGCGATGAGCCGGTCGCCGACCGGTCCCATCCCCAGCCAGCGCTCGTCCGTCCAGGCCGGACGGCCGGTGGCCGGGTCGAGGGCCTGCGCGCCGCCCACCTGGTCGCGCAGGCACACCATCCCGGCGCAGTCGGCGAACCAGAGCCCGGCGCGGGAGCCGACCGGCAGGCTCCACCGCTCGTCGAGCCGGTCCAGGCCGTACCCGGTGACAGTGCCCCGGGCGTCCTCGACAAGCAGGAGGTCGGCCACGACCTGCGCGTACCGGTAGGCGGCGCGATCGGCCGCGGGCGCCACCCGGCCGGTGTGCGCGACCGCGCCGGAGTCCGCGTCGTACACGGTCACCCGGCCCTGCGGGGTGACCAGCACGAGCTGCGTCACCCCGTGGTCGTCGCGGCGGTACCCCACCTCCTGGCCGGGTACGGGCAGCGTCCACCGCACCTCGCCGGAGGCCGGGTCCACGGCACGGACGGTGCCCGCACCGGGCGGGCGGGGGTTCTCCAGCAGCAGCCCGCCTGATGCGGTCCGGACCGGGTAGCCGGGATGCCGCCAGCGCAGCGTGCCGGTGGCCGGGTCGAGCATGGCCGACACGGAGTCGCCGTCCCCGGCCGGGCTGCTCGTCACCAGCAGTCCCCCGGACACTGCGGTGAGGCCGAGCACGTGGTCGCCGTCGGTCAGCGCGAACCGCCACGCCGGGTTCCCATCGGGCAGCCGGTACGCGGCGACCACCCGCCCACCCCGGCCGATCGCGCCCGGGCCGTCGGCCACCACCACGCGGTCCGGCAGGACCACGAACGCCGCGCCCTGCGGGGCGGGCACCCGGACCGGCTCGGGCCGTCGCGGCGGCCCGGCGGCGGCGGTGACCACGAGCAGCACCAGGCAGCCGAGCAGCGCCACCCGCGCCGTGGGGCCCGGCGGCCGGCGGGGCGGTGCGGCGGCCGGCTCGTCGGCGGACTCGCCGTGCCGCATCTCCCCCAGCTCGATCACCGGGCTCACGTCAGCCGCCGCACCAGGTAGTCGCCGCCGGGCCGGCGGCAGACCAGAAGCGTCACGCCGGTGGTGCAGTCGGTGCCGGTGAGCGTGTCCCGGATCGAGGGCGGATCGCCGGACAGGCCCACCTCGGCCAGGAGCCGTCTGCCGCCGCCCAGCGGCCGTGTCGCCAGCAGCGGGCCGCCCGGCTCGTGCTGCGGGACCGGTCTCCAGCCGCCCAGGTCGGCGATCAGCCGCCCGTCGTCCTGGTCGAGCACCGCCAGGCCGTCGTCGATGCCGGTGTCGGGGACGCCGACGAGCAGCCGGCCGCCACGCTCCGCCGCCACGCCCGCCCACCGGTCCACGCTCCAGCGCACGGCGCCGGTCGCCGGGTCGAGCGCGGTCATCCCACCGGCCGGACCGACGGCGCAGAGCAGGGCGCCGCAGCTCTCGACGTGGCCGACGAGCTTCCGCACGACGGTCCAGCGGGGCCGGAGCGTGTCCAGGTCGTACGCCTCGATGGTCCCGTCGCCGTCGCGGAACTCCAGCAGCAGCCCTCGGACGATCTGCAACCGGCGCTGGGTGGGCGGTCGGGCCGGGGACAGGTTCCGGGCCACGAGCCGCGCGCCGGTGCGCACGTCCACGACCACTGTCTCGCCTCTCGCCGGGGACGACACCATGCGTGCCGGCCCGGCCGGCTCGGCGTCGAACCCCAGCGCGCCGGTCATCGGCGCCGTCCACACGGTACGGCCGTCGGCCGGGTCCAGCCCTCCGATCGACGTCGTGGTGTCGGCGCCGGCCGACTGGATCAGCAGCACGCGGCCCACCGCGAACGCGATTCCGGGCCGGCGCCAGACGTCCGCGCCGGTGGCCGCGTCGTACGCGACCGTCTGCCAGTCCGTGTCGCCGACGCCCCGGCCTGCCACGATCACCCGGCCGTCCTGTTCCCACACCGACACGGCGGTGCCCACGCCTGGTAGCGGGCTGCGCCACCGCTCCCGGCCGCCCCGGTACGCCAGCAGTTCCCGCCCGCCGCCGGCGCCCGCGCGGTCCGGCCGCACCACGTACACCACGTCGCCGGAGACGAACACGGCCGATCCCAGCCCGCCGGGCAGCGTCCACTCGACCGGGCGTCGCGGCGGGGTCGCGGCGGTGAGCGTGAGCAGCGCCACCAGCAGCACCACGAGAAGGCGGAACGGCCGTCCGACGGCATGCGGGGGGCGGGGCGCCGGGCCGGGCGGTGCGTCGTCGCGCAACTCCCCCAGATCGATGACGGTCACGACCATCCTCTCCCGCGCGCCGAGCCGCCGCCCGACCGTGACCGGCCGTGTGACGAACCGCCTGTACGATGGCGCGTCGTGGCCGTGCCCGTGGTGGACCCCTCGCTGAACCCCTCGTCCGTCGAGGCGGACGCCGTCGTGGCCGACCCGCCACGCCGCGCCCGTCGCCGGCCGGCCCGCGCCGACGTGCTGGCCATCGGAGCCTATGTGCTCCTCGGCGTTCTCGTCTGCCTCAACTACTGGGGCGACGTCGAGCACCGGGTCTCCTCGCACCTGCCCACCGACCACAGCTGGTTCGAGTGGCTGTTCGCGCACGGCGCGTACTCGGTGCAGCACCTGGAGAACCCGCTGTTCACCACCCGGCAGAACGCGCCGGACGGGGTGAACATGATGGCGAACACCTCGCTGCTCGGGGTGACGCTGCCGCTGGCGCCGCTGACGCTGCTGCTCGGCCCGCAGGTGATGTACGCGCTCTACCTGGGCGCCGCGCTGTCCGCGACCGCCGCCACGTCGTACTGGGTGCTGTCCCGGCATTTGGTCCGGTCCCGGGCCGGGGCGTTCGTCGGCGGGGCGTTCCTCGGTTTCGCGCCGGGCATCGTGCACCACGCCAACGGCCAGCCCAACTTCGTGTCGAACTTCCTGCTGCCGCTGATCGTCGCGCGAGTGCTGCGGCTGGGTGAGCCGGGCCGCTGGCGGCGCAACGGGGTGGCGCTCGGGTTGCTGGTCGCGTACCAGATCTTCATCAACGAGGAGATGCTGCTGCTGACCGCGCTGGCCTGCCTGGTCGTCGTGGTGGCGTACGCGGTGCAGCGGCCCCGCGCGGCCCGCGAGCGGGCCGGGTCGTTCGTGGCCGCGCTCGGTGTCGGCGGCGGCCTGGCGCTGCTGCTGACCGCGTACCCGATCTGGTTCCAGTTCAACGGCCCGCAGTCATACCGCGGGTTGCAGGGCGGCGTCTTCCACAACTGGGGCGAGGATCTGGTCGCCTTCGTCACGTTCGCCCGGGACACGATCGCCGGTGACGAGGCGGTGGAGAAGACCATCGGCCTGACCGAGCAGAACACCTGGTTCGGCTGGCCGCTGGTGCTGGTGGCGCTGGCCGCGCTGGTGCTGCTGGTCCGCCGGTCGGTGCCGGCCCGGATCCTGGCCGTGCTGGTGGTGGCCTTCACGATCGCCTCGATCGGCCCGGTCGTGCGGTTCAACGGCGTGGAGACCGACATCGACGGTCCGTGGGCGTACATTCCGGACGATCTGCCGCTCGTCGAGATGATGATGCCGACCCGGTTGAGCCTGGTCGTGGTGGCCGCAGTGGGCGTGCTGCTCGCGCTGGCGTGGGACGCGCTGGCCGGTGCCGGCCGCCCGCCGGTGCCCGCCCCGCGCGCCGCCGTCGACGACAGCACGGACGACGACGGCGACGGGACGGCCGCGCGCGACACGCGCCGCCGGGTGCTGCGGCTGGCCGGGTACGCCGCGATCGTGGCCGCCGTGGTGCCGCTGATCCCGCGTCCGCTGCCGGCCGAGCGGATCGACCCGCCGCCGCACTTCATCACCGCGGGCGGCTGGCGGCCGTACGTGCCGGAGGGCCGCACGCTCGTGCCGGTGCCGATCCCCAGCAACGTGCACGGGCTGCACACGCTGCGCTGGAGCGCGCTGACCGGGCAGGAGTTCCCGATCCCGGGTGGCTACTTCATCGGCCCGAACGAGCGCGGCGAGGGTGTGTTCGGCGCCCCGAACCGCCCCACCAGCACGCTCATCTACTCCACCATGGATGCGAACGAGGTGCCGGAGATCACCGAGGAGAACCGCCGCCAGGCCGTGGACGACCTGCGCTTCTGGCGGGCGTCGGTGGTGGTGCTCGGGGCCGGCCCGCGTGAGGCGGTGCTGCGCGACCTGATGGCCGAGCTGCTCGGCCCGCCGCAGCGGGTCGACGACGTGTGGATCTGGGACGTCCGCGACCGGGTGTGACACCCGGCGCCGGTCAGCCGACGAGCGGGCGGACGTCCCATAGGTAGCCGCCGGGCACGTCCCGGCCGGGGCCGACCAGCGCGTCCACTGTGGCGCGGACCGGGTCGCCGGGTGACGAGTCGGCCTGCACCAGTGCCGCCGCCCGCCAGTGCCGGAGGTCGTCGACCGCCTGCCGGCGTTCCGTCTCGCCGACCGGCGGCACCCGGCCGGTCTCGGCGGCCCGGCGCAGCAGCAGCGACGTGGGCCGGTCCGGCGCGCCCCAGCGGGCCGCCGGGTCGCCGGCCGAGCGCGGGCCGATGAAGTAGCCGCCGGGCGCGTCGAACGCCAGCCCGGTGCGCGCCGACCAGAACATGGCGGGGCTGACCGCCGCCCCGGTCACCGGCGGCACCGGCACCAGCGTCCGGCCCGCCGGCACGTACTCCCGCCAACCGCCGCCGGACACCACGGCCGGGACCGGCGCGACCGGCACCGTGCGGATCGGCGTCGGCGCCAGCGGCAGCAGTGCCGCGGCGACCGCGCCGGCCCACGGCGCCCAGGTGCGGACGCCGCCGCGCCGGACCCGGTCCACCGCGAGCGCCAGCAGCACCCCGAGCACCGGTACGCAGACCAGCGCGAACCGCGCCGGCACCACCAGGTCCAGCAGCGGCACGCCGGCGAGCAGACGGTACGGGCCGGGCAGCCCGGTGTCGTGCCGGTTCACCACCACCGGGGAACCGAGCGACAGCAGCGCGAACAGCAGGCCGCACGCGGCGAGCGCGCGTACCAGCGGCCGCCGCCACAGCCGCACCACCACGAGGACGGCCAGCAGCGGCAGGAACGGCCCGAGGAACGAGTTCTGCTCGGTCGGGTTCGGCGACAGCAGCCCGGCCCGGCGGGCGTCCCCGGCGACGCTCTGCCGGGCGGTGGTGACGAACGAGACCACGTCCAGCCGGTAGCCCTCGGTGTGGAACGGCATCCCCCGGTAGTGGCCCGGCCCGGCGAACTGGAACCACAGCGGGTACGCCAGCAGCACGCCCGCCACCAGCGCGCCGACGCCCAGCCGGCGGGCCACCACGGGCGCGAGCCGGCGCGCGGCGGCCCGGTCGGCGAGCGCGTACGCCCCGGCGAACACCCCGGCGGCGAGCGCCAGGAAGACCAGCACCTCCTCGCCGAGGAACACCTGGTACGCGACGGCGAGCCCGAGCAGCACGCCGTCGCGCCGGATCCGGTCGCCGGCCGGGCGGAACACCAGCGCGAGGATCACCGGCACGAGGAACTGCGCGGCCATGTGCAGGTGTGCCCCGGCCTGCGCCACCATGCCCGGGGCGAAGCCGCAGAACAGGCCGCCCACCGCGGCGGCGGCCCGGGAGCGGACCAGCCGGCGGGCGAGCAGCGCGTACCACGCGGTGGCGGTGCCGGCGAGGCTGAGCGTCACGGCGACGAGGAAGGCCGCCTGGGAGCCGAAGACGACGGTGACCGGGGTGAGCGGCACGCCCAGCCCGAGCACCGACGTGTTCGCCATCAGGTTCACCCCGTCCGGGGCGTTCAGCGCGCCGCTGTACAGCGGGTTCTCGCCGCCGGTGACCGCGCGGGCGGCCCGGGCCAGCATCCACTCGAACAGCATCTGGTCGCCGGCCTGGTGGAACAGCCGTTCCGGCCGGCGCCACTGGCCGGTGGTGAGCAGCACGGCCAGACCGAGGTAGCCGGCCACCACCAGCACGTCGGCCGGGCGGGGCCGGCGGCGGGGCGCGGGGGCGGGGACCGCCGGTTCGGTCAGGCGGACCGGCTGGTCAGTTTCCGCACGTCCCACAGCCACACGTCCAGCTCCTGCCGTCCGGGGCCGACCAGCTGCTCCACGGTGCGGCGCAGCGGCTCGGCGTTCTGCTCGTCGCGCGGCAGCACCACCACCGCCGCGTTCCAGTGCCGCAGCTCGTCCAGGTAGCGGCGCCGCTGGCGGTCGTCCAGCTTCGGCGTACGGCCGGTGGACGATACCTCCCGCAGCATCTCGCCGATACCGCTGGGGCGGCCGCCGAAGCGCCCGGGGTCGCCGGTGACGCCGTTGCGCGGCGCGAGGAAGTAGCCGCCGGGGATCTTGAAGTCGAGGTTGGTGCTGGCCGCCCAGCGCATCGGGTCGGTGTTGCCCATCGCGGGCACCGGCACGGAGACGAGCGTCTGATCCGGCCCGACGTACTTGCGCCACCTGTCGGCGGTGATGAACTCCGGCACCGGCTCCCGGGTGGTGACCTGCAACGGCATCGGCGCGATCGGCAGCAGCGCGAGGACCAGGCCCGCGGCGGTGAGCTTGCGGGCGGTCCGCCGGTCCACGCCGCGCAGCGCCCAGGCGCGCCGGACCGCGTACGCGAGCAGGATCGCCACCGTCACGCCGGTGATCAGACCGAAGCGGGTCGGGACCACGGCGTCGAGCAGCGGCAGCCGTACCAGCAGCTCCCACGGGCCGGTGGCGATCTCCCGGTCCCACCAGGAGATCCGCTCGCCGAGGGAGAGCACGGCGAAGAACAGCCCGGTGGCGGCGAGCGCGCGGACGATCACGTCCCGCCGCAACCACACCACGATGCCCACGACGAGCAGCGACAGGCTCCAGCCGAAGAACGCGTTCTCCTCCGAGTAGTTCGGCGCGAGGTTGACGTTGGCGCGCTCGTTGCCGCCGAACGTGGGCGAGCCGGGGGCGAAGAACGCGGCGATGTCGTTGCCGTAGTCGCGCACCGCGTCGCTGAGCCCGTGGTACGCCATCGGCCCGGCGAACTGCACCCACAGCGGGTACGCCAGCAGCGCCCCGGCCAGGGCCGCGCAGACCGCCAGCCCGGCGCCGAGCGGCCGCCATGCGGTGCTCCACCGCTCCCGCTGCTGCACCACCACGGCGATCAGGAACACGCCCAGCGCGAGCGCGGTGAAGAGGAGGATCTCCTCGTTGATGAACGCCTGCGCGGTGACCAGCAGCGCCAGCAGCACGCCGTCGCGGACCGGCCGGGCCGACCGGGTCAGCACCAGCACCCGCCACACGATGAACGGCAGCAGGAACTGGCTGATGATGTTCGGGTGCCAGTTGGCGTGCGACAGCATGGCCGGTGAGAACCCGCAGAACCAGGCCGCCACGGCGGCGGCCGGGCGGTGCCGGATCAGGTGCCGGGACAGCACCCGGTACCAGGCGGCGGCGGTGCCGGCGAGGCCGAGCGTGACAAGCGTGACGAAGGAGACCGCCGGTCCGAACAGGAGGGTCACCGGCACCATCGGGATGCCCAGCGCCAGGATGGCGGTGTTCGCCATCAGGTTGACGCCGTCGGGGTAGTTGAACTGCTCGGTGAAGAAGGGGAACTCGCCGTGCAGCACCACCCGTACCGAGTGGGCGAGGAAGAACTGCACCTGCGCCGGGTCGCTGCTGTAGAGCGCCGCGACCCGTCCGGCGGGGTCGACCCAGATGCCGCTGGTGACCCAGATCGCGGCGAGCAGGAATCCGCCGTACACGGTGAGGTCGATCCGGCGGCGCGTCCACCGCCACCGGCGCACGCGCCGCGCGCCCGGCGTGGCCGGCGCCTCGGGTGTGGTCGGCGTGGTGGTCGCCGGCTCCGGCTCGGCGGTGATGGTGACCGATGGTGGGTCCAGGGTGACGGCGCGGTGGCCCGTCGGGGCGGCGGCGTCCGGCGTCGAGGCGCCGCGGGTCTCGGCAGGCGTCACAGTCGGCGGAGTCTACCGGAGCCGGATATTGGTACCCGAATCGCCCGTCACGTTCCGCAGTGGCCGATCGGCCGAAAGGGTGAGCCGGGCGCGGCCGGGTGACCGGTCGTCTCGTACCATGTGGGCTTCCGACCGACGACCGGCGAGGGGATCAGGGTGCTTTCAGCCCGCCGAGGCGCTACGACGGGCATCGCGCTGGCAGCTCTGCTGCTGGTCACGGCCGGTTGCGGACCGGTCGCCGAACGGCGGCCGGCGGACCTGCGGGTCGGCTACGACAGCCTGGACGGCACCCTCGCGGTGTGGCCGCCGCGCGGCAGCCTGTCCCGCGACGCCGCGGCTACCGCCGCGATCACCACAGCGGTACGCGACTGGCGCTCCCCGGTGGACGACCGGGTGCACGTGCCCACGTCCGGCATCCTCTTCTCCGGTCAGGTCGCCGGGTCGGCGCTCGCGCTCGTCGCCGCCGACGTGCCCGGCGAGTCCGCCTCCTGGCTGCTGCAACTCGACCGGGACGGGCAGCGCTGGCGGGTCGTCCACGCCACCGAGTACACCGACCCCGGCTACCTGGTCTACTCCGACGTGCTGCCGGTGCGGGAGCCGTCCGGCCGCCGCTACCTCACCTCGGCCCGCGTCGAACGACTGACCGGGCCCGACGGCAAGGTGCTCGGCGGCACCGACGGCGTCAGCGACCCGGTCGCCGTACCGGCCTGCCGGGCCGTCGAACTGACCGCGACGCTGCGGGCCACACCGTCGCTGCCGCGCGGCCGGGCCGCGGACCGCGTCCTCGACTTGGGCACGGCCACCGAAGCGCCTCGCTACCCGCTGGTACGCGACGAGACGGGCGCCGGGAAGCGCGCGCTGACCGGACTGGACACCTGCGTGCTGGGCGGTGAACGGGGCCCGTTCGGCAGTGTGCCGCGCCGCATCGGCGACCGGGAGGCGCCCCGCTCCGCACCGGAGTCCTGGCCGATGGCGAAGATCGCGACGCGGTCGCTCGGTTCGGTGGCCCTCGGCGAGGGCGAGCCGGGCGAGTTGGAGCAGCTCAGCTGGGAGACGCCGGGCGGGACGATGACGGCGGTGGTCTACCGTCCGGCCGACGGCGGCACTCCGGTGGCCTCCCCCGCCGACCGGTCCACCACGCTTCAGGCGTACCACCTGCCGATGCCGGGCCGGCCGCTGGCGGTGCTGTCCTGGCGTACCCGGGACGCCTCGTTCTCCGCCCCGCCCGGCACGACCCGTCTGGTGGACCGTCCCGGCTTGGTGGTGGTCGAGCACACCGACCAGAGGCAGACGTTCAGCCTGGCCGGCACCGAGAAGACCTGGTACCGCTCCCTCCCCACCCCCTGACCCCCCGCTGCCGCCCCGCCCCCGGGTCGCCCGCACCCCGTCGATCATGAAGTTGACACCGACAAACCGGACACCATCCACGGCCAACCTCATGATCACCCCACCGCCCCGGTGATCTGCGCCGCCCTCGCGTACCTCCACCACACCCTCCTTCAACCCCGGACACCTGGCGATCTTGCGATTGCGGCCCTCCCTGATCGGGCGGAAGCCGACATCAGGAGGGCCGCAAGTGCAAGATCGACGAGGCGGGCTGGGCGAAGGCCAGCTCAGCTCTGGGCTCGGGCTCCGTTCGTCGCCGGGTCCACCGGGGCGGCGTCCAGGCCGGAGATCCAGCCGGTGACGTCGCGCGCCACGTCCTGCGCGGTCAGCCGCAGGTCGGCCAGGATCTGCGCGCGGCTGCCGTGCGGGTGCCAGTCGGCCGGTACGCCCATGTCCTTGACCGGTACGCGGACGTCGGCGTCGCGCATCGCCTGGGCCAGCGCGGAACCGACGCCGCCGATGCGCACGCCGTCCTCGACGGTGACCACGAGCCGGTGCGTGGACGCCAGCTCGACCAGTTCGGCCGGCACCGGGCGCACCCAGCGCGGGTCGACCACAGTCACGCCGTACCCCTGCTCGGCGACCCGGGCGGCGACCTCGACGCCGAGGCCGGCGAACGAGCCGACCGCTACCAGCAGCACGTCGGTACGCGCCGACTCGGCCAGCACGTCGACCGGGCCGACCCGGCGTACGGCCGGCAGGTCGGCGGCGACGGTGCCGGTCGGGAAGCGCAGGATGGTCGGGCCGTCGTCGACGGCGACCGCCTCGCGCAGCTCCTCGCGCAGCGTCGCCGAGTCGCGGGGCGCGGCGATCCGCAGGCCGGGCACCACGCCGAAGACCGACATGTCCCAGATGCCGTAGTGGCTGGGCCCGTCCGGACCGGTGATGCCGGCCCGGTCCAGCACGAACGTGACGGGCAGCTTGTGCATGGCCACGTCCAGCAGGACCTGGTCGAACGCGCGGTTGAGGAACGTGGCGTAGACCGCTACCACCGGGTGCAGCCCGCCCATCGCCAGGCCGGCGGCGGAGGTGGCGGCGTGCTGCTCGGCGATGCCCACGTCGTAGACCCGCTCCGGGTACTTGCGGGCGAGCGTGGCGATGCCGGTGGGCTCGGCCATGGCGGCGGTGATGCCGACCACGTCGGGGCGCTCGTCGGCGATCGCGACCAGCTCGTCGGCGAAGACGTTCGTCCACTTCACCGACGGCACGGCGAGCAGCTTGCCGGTCTCGGCGTCGAACGCTCCGGGGCCGTGCAGGCAGTCGGCCTCGTCGTCCTCGGCGGGACGGTAGCCGTAGCCCTTGCGGGTGACCGCGTGCACGATCACCGGGCCGCCGAAGTTCTTCGCGGCGCGCAGCGCCGCCTCGACCGCCGGTACGTCGTGGCCGTCGACCGGGCCGACGTACTTGATGCCGAGGTCCTCGAACATGGCCTGCGGGGCGACCGCGTCCTTGATGCCCTTCTTGACCGCGTGCAGCACCTCGTACATCGGCTTGCCGACGAACGGGGTGTTGCCCAGCGCGTCCTTGACCGTGTCGAGCACCTTCTCGTAGCCGGGGTTGAGCCGCAGCGACGACAGGTGGTCGGCGAGGCCGCCGATGGTCGGCGAGTAGGACCGGCCGTTGTCGTTGACGACGATCACCAGCGGGTTGCCGGCGGTGGCGATGTTGTTCAGCGCCTCCCAGCACATGCCGCCGGTGAGGGCGCCGTCGCCGACCACGGCGACCACGGAGCGCTTCTCGCCGCGCAGCGCGTACGCCTTGGCGAGGCCGTCGGCGTACGACAGGGCGGTGGAGGCGTGCGAGTTCTCGATCAGGTCGTGCTCGCTCTCCGCCTGGCTGGGGTAGCCGGAGAGGCCACCGCGCTGGCGGAGCTTGTCGAAGCCCTCCTGCCGGCCGGTGAGGATCTTGTGCACGTACGCCTGGTGGCCGGTGTCGAAGAGGAGCCGGTCACGCGGGGAGTCGAAGACCCGGTGCATCGCCAGGGTCAGTTCGACCACACCGAGGTTGGGGCCGACGTGGCCGCCGGTGCGGGAGACCTTGGCGATCAGGAAGTCACGGATCTCGGCGGCGAGGATGTCCAGCTGCTCGGCGGTCATCCGCTTCACGTCCTGCGGGCCGCGGACGGTGCCCAGCAGCCGACCGTGGTTGGCCGTGCCCTCTTCAACACTCATGACCGGAGAGTCTATCGGCCGCGGAACAGTCCGCAGCCCGGCCGTGCATCGACCCAGGTCAGGCGTCGACCACCAGCCGCCGGGGCGCGGGTGGGCGGGGTGCTGTGGCGGACGGGCCCGCAGGGGTCCAGGAGCCGAGTACGGCGGCCCGGGACGCCCCGGTCACCGACGGCACCGCGCCCGGCAACCCGTGCCAGGACAGCCAGCCCAGCAGCGCGAACGCGTACGCCTCCTTGGCCTGGGTGGGCACGCCCAGCTCGTCGGTGGTGCGCAACCGCCAGCGTCCCGCACCCAGGGCGGCCAGCCGTGCCCGGAGTGTGGGATTGCGCACTCCCCCGCCGGCGGCCACCACCTCGGTGACCCGATGCCTGTCGCAGGCGTCGGCCACCGTGCGGGCGGTCAGCTCGGTGAGCGTGGCCAGCACGTCGTCGGCCGCCACCGGCTCGCCGAGCGCGGTCAGCGCGGCGTCCAGGTAGCCGCCGTGGAACAGCTCCTTGCCTGTCGACTTGGGCGGCGGCGCGGCGTAGTACGGCTCGGCGAGCAGCCGGGCCAGCAGCGCCTCGTGCACCCGCCCGGCCGCGGCGCGGGCGCCGTCGACGTCGCAGGGCCGGTCCAGGAAGCGCCGGGCGGCGGCGTCCAGCAGCGCGTTGGCCGGGCCCACGTCGTACCCGAGGACGGGCGTGCCGGGCGCGACCACGGTGAGGTTCGCGATCCCGCCGAGGTTCAACGCGGCGCGGGGTGCAGCCCCGGCGGCCGGGTCGAGCAGCAGCGCGTCGAACGCCGGGACCAGCGGCGCGCCCTGACCGCCTGCGGCGACGTCCGCCGAGCGCAGGTCGTGCAGCACCGGTACGCCCACCCGGGCGGCCACCCGGGCCGGCGCACCGAGCTGGAGCGTGCCGCGCACCCGGCCGTCCTCGACCCAGTGGAAGACCGTCTGCCCGGGCGACACGACCGCGTCGGCGGTGCCCCCGGCCAGCTCGACGCCGGCCGCGGCCGCCTCGGCGAACACCTCGCCGAGCCGGTTGTCCAGCCGGCAGACCGCCTCGATCGTGGTGGCCGCCGGCGGCAGCAGCGCGCCGATCTCGGCCCGCAGGTCGTCCGGGTACGCCAGTTCCCGGTGCCCGAGCGGCCGCAGCCGCAGCGTGTCGCCGTCGGCGGTGAACTCGGCGGCCACCACGTCCACGCCGTCGTACGACGTGCCCGACATCAACCCGACGATGCGCAAGGAAGGGCCCCTTCTTAACGGATCCGGTAGTAAAAGGGCCCCTTATTAACGCCGATCAACGCGATCAACGCGCGGAGCCGGTGACGAGATCAACCCTGCGGAGGCAGGAACAGGCCCACCAGCTCCACGTGCTGGGTCATCGGGAACAGGTCGAAGCCGCGCAGCGCGGCCAGCCGCCAGCCCGCCTCGGTGAACGTACGCACGTCCCGGGCGAAGGCGGCCGGGTCGCAGGCCACGTAGGCGACAGCGCGCGGCCCGGCGGCCACCACGGCACGGACCACCGGCGCGCCCGCGCCGGAGCGCGGCGGGTCGAGCACCACCAGGTCAACCGGTCCGGTGATCCGGCGCCGGGACAGCGCCGCCTCCACCCGCGCGGCGACCACCTCGACGGCGCGCAGGTCGGCCAGGTTCTGCCGGGCCGCGGCCACCCCGTCCGGCGCCGACTCGACGAGCGTCACCCGGGCACCGTCGAGCCGTTCGGCGAGCGCGGCGGCGAACAGGCCGGCCCCGCCGTACAGGTCCCAGGCCGTCTCGCCCGGTTGCGGGTCGAGCAGGTCGAGGACCGCGCCGGTCAGCGCGTCCGCCGCCGCCGGGTGCACCTGCCAGAACCCCGAGGCGGGCAGCGTGAAGGACCGCCCGGCCGCCGTCTCCCGGACCCGCTCCGGCCCGCTCACCGCCGCCGGAACCCCATCGGTGTACGCGACCACGGCGACGTCCCCGCCGGTGCTGGCGACCGTCTCCACCGCGTCGGCGTGGGGCCAGCGGGCACCGGTCGGCGGGAGCACCGGCAGGTCCTGGATCGCCGGGTGCGCGATCAGGCACCTGTCGATCGGCACCACCTCGTGTGAGCGGTGCTTGAGCAGTCCGGCCCGGCCGGCCGCGTCGACCGCGTAACGGACCCGGGAACGCCAGCCCAGCGGCCCGCCGGGCAGCGCCTCGACGCGGACGCCGAGCGCGTCGATCTGCTCCGCGGTGAGGCCGCCCAGCCGGGTGAGCTGTTCGCGTACCACTGCGAGCTTCCAGTCGAGCTGGGCGGCCGGGGCGACGTGCTGGAGGTCGCAGCCGCCGCATCCGCCCGGCCGGGCGTACGGGCACGGCGGGGTGACCCGGTCCGGTGAGGCGTCCAGGATCTCCACCGCGTCGGCGCGGGCGAAGCCCCGGTGCAGTTCGGTCACCTCGGCGATCACCCGCTCGCCGGGCAGCGCGTGCCGGACGAAGACCACCTGCCCGCCGACCCGGGCCACGCAGTGCCCGCCCGGTGCGACCGCGTCGACAGTCAGCTCGACCCGCTCGGCCTCCTCCAGCCCCGGTCGGTCTACCGACGCAGGACCTGGCCGCTCCACCGCCGCAGGACCGGGCCGCTCCACCGCCGCAGACCCAGGGCTCTCGACCGCGCTCACGAGCGCTCCTCCCGCTCGGCGGACGGCGTGGACGCCACCGGCGGCGGCAGCGTGCTCTGCGGCGCCACCCGGGGGCCACGCGCCGGTCCCCGGCTCAGCGTGGCGTCCAGCCGGTCCAGGTTCTTGCTGGCCGTGGACGCGAGCTGCCACGGCACGCTGGTCACCATCACGCCCGGCTCGAACAGCAGCCGCCCCTTGAGCCGCAGCGCGCTCTGGTTGTGCAGCAGGTTCTCCCACCAGCGGCCCACCACGTACTCGGGGATGAAGACGGTGACCACGTCGCGCGGCGACTCCCGGCGCACCGACGCGACGAAGTTGAGGATCGGGCGGGTGATCTCCCGGTACGGGGAGTCGATCACGGTGAGCGGCACCGGCAGCTCGCGGCGCTCCCAGTCGGCCTGGAGGTCGCGGGTGTCCTGCTCGTCCACGTTCACGGTGACGGCGGTGAGCGTGTCGGGCCGGGTGGCCCGGGCGTACGCGACGGCCCGCAGCGTCGGCTTGTGCAGCTTGCTGACCAGCACGATGGCGTGGTTGCGGGCGGGCAGCACGCCGCGCTGCTCGGTCGGCTCCAGTTCCTCGGCGATCCGGTCGTAGTGCCGGCGGATGCCGAGCATCACCACGTACATCACGGCCATCGCGACGATCGCGATCCACGCCCCGAGCAGGAACTTCGTAGCCAGCACGATGATCAGCACGACGCCGGTCATGACCATGCCGAACGTGTTGATCGCCCGGGAGCGGATCATCCGCCGGCGCGCCTCCGGATCGCGCTCGCGGCGCAGGTGCCGGTTCCAGTGCCGGATCATGCCGGCCTGGGAGAGCGTGAACGAGACGAACACCCCGACGATGTAGAGCTGGATGAGCTTCGTCACCTCGGCCTGGAAACCGACGATCAGCACGATCGCGAAGACGGCCAGGAAGAGGATGCCGTTGGAGAACGCCAGCCGGTCGCCGCGGGTGTGCAGCTGGCGGGGCAGGTAGCGGTCCTGCGCGAGGATCGAGCCGAGCACCGGGAAACCGTTGAAGGCGGTGTTGGCGGCCAGGAACAGGATCAGCGCGGTCATCCCGGCGACCACGTAGAGCAGCACCGAGCCGCCGCCGAACACGGTCTCGCCGAGCTGGGTGGTGACCGTCTTCTGCACGTACCCGTCCGGGCCGGAGACGATCTGTCTGCCCGGGTCCTCGACGAACTGCAGGCCGGTGAGGCGGGCCAGCCAGATGATGCCGACCAGCATCGCCACCGCGATGCCGCCGAGCAGCAGCAGCGTGGTCGCCGCGTTCTTCGACTTCGGGCTCTTGAACGCCGGTACGCCGTTGGAGATCGCCTCCACGCCGGTGAGCGCGGCGCAGCCGGAGGAGAACGTACGCAGCAGCAGGAACACCAGCGCGAACCCGGTGACGCTGTGCTCGGCCTGGATCTCCAGGCCGGCGCTGGGTGCGCGCAGGTCGTCGCCGAGCACGAAGATGCGGACCAGCCCGGTCAGCAGCATGCCGCCGATGACGATCACGAAGCCGTACGTGGGGATGGCGAAGGCGGTGCCGGACTCGCGCAGGCCGCGCAGGTTGATCGCGGTGAGCAGCACCACCGCGCTGACCGCGATGAGTACCTTGTGGGTCGCCACGAACGGCACCACCGAGCCGAGGTTCGCCACGCCGGAGGAGACCGAGACGGCGACGGTGAGCACGTAGTCGACGAGCAGCGCGCTCGCCACCGCCAGGCCGGCCTTGGGACCGAGGTTGACCGTGGCCACCTCGTAGTCGCCGCCGCCGGAGGGGTAGGCGTGCACGTTCTGCCGGTAGCTCGCCACCACGGTCAGCATGACCACGACGACCGCGAGCGCCACCCACGGCGAGAAGAAGAACGCCGAGGCACCGGCGATGGACAGCGTCAGGAGGATCTCGTCCGGGGCGTACGCGACGCTGGAGAGCGCGTCCGAGGCGAAGACCGGCAGCGCGATGCGCTTCGGCAGCAGGGTGTGCTGGAGGCGGTCGGACCGGAACGGTCGACCGAGGAGGAGTCGCTTCAGCAGCGAGGTGGGTCGGGCCACAACCGCCAAGCGTACGACCACCGGGTCCGGGGCGCGGGGGTGGTCGATCTCCTCCGCGTGCGGCCGCGCGGTACGGTTCGGTCCCCCGCCCTGTGGGGGGACGTGGCAGGCTCGCAGGCGACGGGTCGGCGGGCGGCGCCGTGGGAGGAGCGGACACCGTGCATGTGGTGATCATGGGCTGCGGCCGGGTCGGGTCGACCCTGGCCCACAGCCTGGAGTCGCGTGGGCACTCGGTGGCGGTGATCGACCAGGACGCGGACGCGTTCCGCCGTCTCGGGCCGGACTTCGCCGGCATCACCGTCACCGGTGCGGGCTTCGACGGCGAGGTGCTGCGCCAGGCCGGCATCGAGCGGGCCGACGCGTTCGCGGCGGTGTCCAGCGGCGACAACTCCAACATCATCTCGGCCCGGCTGGCGCGGGAGACGTTCGGCGTGTCCCGGGTCGCGGCCCGGATCTACGACCAGCGCCGCGCCCAGGTCTACGAGCGGCTCGGCATCCCCACCGTGGCGACCGTGCGGTGGACCGCCGACCGGATGCTGCGCCACCTGGTCCCCGAGGGCAACGTGGAGATCTTCCGCGACCCGACGAGCACCGTCTCGATCATCGAGGTGCCGCTGCACAAGGACTGGATCGGCCGGCCGCTGCGGCAGCTGGAGCAGGCCGTCGGCGCCCGGGTGGCCTACCTGAACCGGTTCGGCATCGGCACCCTGCCCACCGCCTCCACGGTGATCCAGGAGGGCGACCAGGTCTACATGCTGGTGACCGACGACATCAACGGCCCGGTCACGTCGGTGGCGGCGGCGCCGCCGGAAGGGGGGCACTGAGCCATGCGGATCGCCATCGCCGGCGCCGGCAACGTGGGCCGCTCGATCGCCCAGGAGCTGATCGACAACGGCCACCAGGTGATGCTGATCGAGCGGCAGCCGAAGATGCTGCGGCCCGACCGGGTGCCGGCCGCCGACTGGGTCCTCGCCGACGCGTGCGAGCTGGCCAGCCTCGAGGAGGCCGACGTGGCCGGGTGCGACGTGGTCGTGGCCGCCACCGGCGACGACAAGGTCAACCTGGTGGTGTCGCTGCTGGCCAAGACCGAGTTCGCGGTGCCCCGCGTGGTCGCCCGGGTCAACCGGGCGGAGAACGAGTGGCTGTTCACCGAGCAGTGGGGCGTGGACGTCGCGGTGAGCAAGCCGCGGGTGATGGCGGCGCTGGTCGAGGAGGCGGTCACCGTCGGCGACCTGGTCCGGCTGATGACGTTCCGCCAGGGCGAGGCGAACCTGGTCGAGATCACGCTGCCGCCGACAGCGCCCTACGTGGGGCAGCCGATCCACGCGGTGCCGATCCCCCGGGACGCGGCGCTGGTGGCGATCGTGCGCGGCAAGCGGGTGCTGGTGCCCACCCCGGACGACCCGATCGAGGCCGGCGACGAGCTGGTGTTCGTCTGCACCACCGCGGTGGAGGACGACGTGCGGACGGTCATCCTCGGCCCGGCCAGCGCGGACCGGCACCGCGACCGGGCCTGAGCCGGCGTCAGGAGCCGGGTAGCGGGGTGGGCGCGGTCTCCCGGGTGACCCGGCGCACCACCCACACCGTGATCAGCAGCAGCAGCGCGTACGGCGGGTAGCCCAGGGCGAGCCGGGCCACGCCGAGCGCGGTGTCCTGGTGGGCCAGGTAGAGCCCGGCCTGTACGCCGACCTTGGCCAGCCACACCACGCCCCACAGCACGGTGAGCTGGGTGAAGGTGCGGACCAGCTTGGGGTCGTCGCGCCACTCGGAGCGGCCCTTGGCGACCAGCACCGACCAGATCCAGCCGACCAGCGGCTGCCGGATCGCGGCCGACAGCAGCAGCGCCAGGCCGTACCCGATGCCGTAGAGGATGCCCGGCAGGTAGAAGTCGCGCTCGTCGCCGGTGCGCAGCGCCAGAAGCGCGCCGATGCCGACGCCGAACAGCCCGTTGACGGCGTGCCGCACCGGCTTGCGCTGGGCCAGCCGCAGCCCGGCGATCAGCAGCGCCACCGCCACCGAGGCGTACACGGCGGGCCGCAGCTCGCCGATCACGTTGGCGATCACGAAGACCACCACCGGGATGCTCGACTCGACCAGCCCGCGCCATCCGCCGAGCTGGTCGGCCATCTGCTCGGCGAGGCTGGGCAGCCGCTCCTCGTCCTGCGGGCCGAGGCCCGACGGGGTGTGCTGCTGTCCGGTCGTCACTTCGGCGACTCCAGCTCGTAGTACGGGTTGTAGATCACCTTGCGGTCGTCACGCACCGCCACCCGGCCGCGCGCGGTCAGATGCCGGCCCGGCTCGATCCCGGCGATGTGCCGGCGGCCCAGCCAGACCAGCGTCACCACGTCGTTGCCGTCGTAGAGGTCGGCCTCCAGCGTGGGCAGGTTCGTGCGGGGCGTGTAGACGACGGTACGCAGCCGTCCGGCCACCGACACCACCTGACCCCTGTTGCACTGGTGGGCGGGCGTGCCGCCGGACTCGGCGCTCTCCCGGCGCAGCTCCTGCGCCTCGATCTCGGCCTCGCTCGCGGTGAGCCGGTGCAGGAGCCGCCGCAGCGACCCCCGGCTCTCGTCGGTCGTCATGACCTCCGCGTCACCCTCTCCACAGCGGGGCCCCGCGGGCGGCGGAACCGTCCCGCCAGCGTACGCCGGTGTGGCCCGCCGGCGGGAGCGGCGTGTCGCGC